>NZ_JBKZWT010000041.1:0-20891 GCF_047759905.1 Sinomonas sp. G460-2
GGCGGCCGCGGCCTGCCGCAAAGCTCCCTCAACCGCCGCCGCCTGCGCCACCGGAAGAATCGCAGTGAGCTGGGCCATGGAGTCGGGAAGCCGCCGAACAGTGACTCGTCGGCGGGCCTCGGCCTGATGGACTCGCGCGAGCTGGGCGGCGTCGTCGATCGCGTCGACACTTGCCCGCACGGCGTCTTGAACCGCGCGGTCGCCGAGCCCCTCAAGCCGCCGAGGATCGCCGCACAGCTCCACGTCGACCGAGGCTCGATCAGCAGGCGAGAGCACCTCGACTCCCTCGGCCAGCCAGACCGCCCGATCTTCGTTGAGCCGCCCCGCGGAGAGGGCGGCGAGCGTGTGCGGCATCTCCCCCACGATTCGTTTCGCGGCCGCCAGAAGCCGCGAGCCCTTCGACGGCGAAACACTTCGGGCCAGGGCAATCTGCGAGGCAGTTGATCGCTCTCGCGCTTTCACCGCGCTGCGCCCGGTCTTACCCTCAAGGGCGACCGCCCGCGCGTCGTCCCCTGAGGCACACAGCTCGGCGAACGCGACTTGCGCGCGCGCCTGTTCGGCAGACGCAGCGGCTTTGAGCCGTTCGAGGACGGCGATGCGATCGATCAGCTCGGGCCCGGCCAGGCTCGAGCTTCCCCGCGAGGAGCCAAGGCGCCCCGCGAAGAACTCGATGTCCCGACAATCGGGCCCCGACTCGTCGCGCCCCAGGATGCCGTTGACGGCATCCTGCCAATCCCCCACATTGACCATGCGACCAGCATATCGAACAACTGTTCGATCATCAAGCGTCAATTCGTAGTTATTTTCGACAATGTCGCGTAGGATCGGTCTCATGGCAGAGGTCATCGACTACTCGTCCCCTGGGCCGTTCACGAGCCTTGACGGCATAGACTCGCGTTCGCTCGAGCCGGTGGCTGATGATCCCGTGGGCATCTGCCTGCCAGTCCACAACCTTGTCATCCAGCCCACCGACGCGCACGCATTGAATCTCCCTGCAGATCGCTTCGACGAGAATCAGATTCGGCCCGCACACTCGCTGGTCCGGCGGTTGCTTGCGCTGGACCCGGCGCCGGTGACCACTGCCCGCGAACCGGACAGGCGCTTGGTCGGGACCTGCCGGCATTTCGCCGTGCTGAGCTGCGCCCTTCTGCGCTACCGAGGCGTCGCTGCCCGCGTTCGCTGTGGCTTCGCCACCTACTTCCAGCGTGGACAGGGACTCGACCACTGGATCACCGAGTATTGGGACGAGAACGACGAGCGCTGGATCCGCATCGACTCGGAAATCCTCGGGCGGACCGTGGTGCCCCACCCGCACGACCTCCGGCCGGGAGAATTCCTGACCGGCGGCGAGGCGTGGGAGGCCTATCGGAGTGGCGAGATCGACGCTTCCCGGTTCGGCGTCCACGGAACCCACAACTGGGGTCCGGCCGAGATCCGCGGCAACGCCGTGAAGGATCTTGCAGCCTTGAACAAGGTCGAAACCCTTCCATGGGATGAGTGGGGGCGCATGACCGATGCCTACGCAGGAAGGACCGGTGCGGACTACGACTCCCTGCTCGACGAGCTGGCGAACGTGTGCGCCACGGACGATCCCGCAGCCGTGAGAGCGCTGTACGACCACAAGGATCTGAGGGTGCCGGAAGACCTGATCCGCTGACGATGCCAGACACAGGCCCGGTACCCCAAATCTGTTGACGAGACACCTAGTGGTGGAATGCCACCGCATGCCCTGGGTTCGGGAACGCCGAGTCCGCAGAGTCTAGGAAAACGACGGCGGCCCGCAGATCCTCGAGGAAGCTCTCGGCGAGGTCGCGCGTGAACCCGTTGCGCACCACGACGCGCTGAACCGTGAGGTCCGCGAGTCCGTCCGGCATCGGGTAGGCCGGGACGAGCCAGCCAGCCATGCGGAGCCGGTCGGAAAGGTGGTGAAGGTCCCATTTGTCCGTGTGTCCGGGCTTGAGCCGCCACGCGAAGACCGGGATGTCCGAACCGTCGTTCCAGAGTTCGAACGGCGCCATGGCCCCAATCTCGCGCGCAAGGTACTCGGCCACGTCGCGGCACGAGGCATGCACCGCACGGTAGCCCTCAACCCCGAGCCGCAGGAACAAGTAGTACTGCAGGAGCACCTGCGCGCCCGGTCGCGAGAAGTTGAGTGCGAACGTGGGCATGTCGCCGCCGAGATAGCTCACGTGGAACACGAGATCGTCGGGCAGCGACGCTCGATCCCGCCACACGACCCACCCGAGCCCGGGGTAGACGAGCCCGTACTTGTGCCCCGAGGTGTTGATCGAGACGACCCGCGGCACGCGGAAGTCCCACTCGAGCTCGGGCTGGAGGAACGGTGCGACCATCGCGCCGGAGGCCCCGTCAATGTGGATCGGCACGTCGAGACCGGTCGAGGCCTGGATCGCGTCGAGGGCCGCAGCAATCTCCCGCACTGGCTCGTACATGCCCGTGTACGTGACGCCCATGATCGCGAGGACGCCGATCGTGTTCTCGTCGACGTACTGCTCGAGCCCGTGGCCGTCGAGGACCCGATGCTCGGCGGAGATCGGCACGTACCGCGGCTCGACCTCGAAGTAGTTGCAGAACTTCTCCCAGCACACCTGCACCGCCGAGCTCATCACGAGGTTCGGGCGGTCCGTCGGCTTCCCCGCGGCCCGGCGAGCGTGCTGCCACCGGCGCTTGAGCGCGAGTCCCGCGAGCATCGAGGCCTCGGAGGAGCCGATCGTGGACGTGCCGACGGCGCCGGCCGGGTCGGGCGCGTTCCATAGGCCCGCAAGCATGCGCCAACAGCGGTGTTCGATCTCCGCGGTCTTGGGGTACTCGTCCTTGTCGATCATGTTCTTGTCGACGGTCTCGGAGTACAGGCGCCCGGCCTCGGGCTCCATCCACGTGCCGACAAACGTGGCGAGGTTGAGTCGCGCGTTGCCGTCGAGCATCGCGTCGTCGTGGACGATCTGGTACGCGGTCGCGGGCAGGGACGTGCCCTCGGGCATCGTGTAGCGGGGAAACTCGGTCGCCTCGCCCGGACGGCTGAACAGCGGGTTCAGCTCGACATTGAGGGAGGACTTGTTGGTCGGCTGCTTGGCTGCGTGATGGGACGTTCTGCGAGGAGCGGTCACGCGCCCCAGCCTATGAGACGGGCCACTTCCCCGAAAACACCGGCTTTCGCTTTTCCTGGAACGCCTTGAACCCCTCGCGGTAGTCCTCCGAATCGCACAGTGCCGCCTGCGCCTTGTTCTCCGCGTCCATCGATTCCCAGAGCCCGAGGCGGCGATCGCGGATCTGGGACACGAGTTCCTTCGAGGCCACGAAGGCGCCCGTGGCGCCCTGCGCGACCCGCGCCACGACCTCGCGCGTGCGCTCGAGCAGCTCGTCCGCGGGGAACGCGCGGCTGAACAGGCCGGCGCGCACGGCCTCCTCGCCGGTCATGAGCTCGCCCGTGTAGACGAGGTCGAGCGTGCGATGCATGCCGAGGCGCTCCGTGAAGTACCAGTGCCCGCCCGAGTCGAGCGTCGCGCCGAGGTTGGCGAACGGCGAACCGATCTTGGCGTTGTTCGCGACATAGACGACGTCGGTCGCGAGCAGGAGCCCGAGGCCCACCCCGAGCGTCGCCCCCTGGGCGGCCGCGAACGTCGGGGCAGGGAACGCCGCCATCTTCTGCATGAGCGGTGTGACGAGCCCGCCGAGGTAGCCGAGGACGTCGTCGTCCGCCGGGTCGACGCCTGAGATGTCGCGGCCCGCGCAGAACGCGCGGCCCACTCCGCGCAAGAGCAGCGCCCGCACCTCGCCGCGGGAGGCGGCGGCAGCGGCGTCGTCGTACGCCTGGGAAAGCTCGGCGAGCGCGGAGGGGTCGACGGCGTTGAGCTTGCCGGGGGCGTCGAGAACCACCTCGGCGACCCCGCCCCCTACTGTCAGTGAAATCACGGGGCGCTCCTCAGCATCGGGGCGGGCGGGTTCTTAGGCATCGAAGTCCACTGTCACGGCCTCCGAGGTGGGGTGCGACTGGCAGGTGAGGACGTAGCCGCGCTCGATCTCGTCCGGTTCGAGAGCGTAGTTCTCGGTCATCTCGACCGTACCCTTGACGAGCTTCGCACGGCACGTGCCGCACACGCCGCCCGCGCACGCGAACGGGACGTCGGCGCGGACGCGGAGGGCCGCGTTGAGGATCGTCTCGTTCGCGGAGACCGGGCTCTTGACCACGCCGGAGAGGCCGTCGAGGCGGAACTCGATCTCGAACGTCTCCCCCGACTCGTCCTCGACCACGGGCCGGCCGATGTTCCCCTCGAGGCGCGTCGGCGTGCCGGTCGTGAAGAGCTCGAAGCGCACCCGCTCGGGCTCGACGCCCCGCGCGGAGAGCGTGTCGCGCACGAGCTGAACGAGCTCGAACGGCCCGCACAGGAACCATTCGTCGACGTCGTCCGCATGGATCACGGTGTTGAGCAGCGTGGTGAGCTTCTCCGCGTCGACCCGGCCCGAGAGGAGCGGCGAGATCCGCTGCTCGCGCGAGAGCACGTGGTGCAGCGCGAACCGCGCGGGGTACTTGTCCTTGAGGTCCGCGAGCTCCTCGACGAACATGACATCCATCGCGGCCCTGTTCGCGTAGACGAGGTCGAAGCGCACGTTCTCATTCGCGGCGAGGACCGTCTTCGCGATCGCGATGACCGGCGTGATGCCCGAGCCCGCCGCGACCGCGACGAACGTGTGCTCGCGCTCCGTGTCGATGCTCGTCGGGTCGTTGAGGCCCGTCATCCTGTGCTTCGAGATGAACGCGCCCGCCGGGCTCATGACGTCGAGCGTGTCGCCAGCCGCGAGGCGCTCGTTGGCCCACGTCGAGAACTGGCCCCCGAGGTCCTTCTTGATCGCGACGCGGATCTCGCTGCTGCCGTCCTCGAAGCGGCGCGGCACCGCGCAGATCGAGTAGCTGCGGCGGATCTCCCGGGCCTCCCCGGACGCCGGATCGGGAAGCTGCGAGCGGAGCGCAACGTACTGCCCCGGGATGTAGTCGTACTCGTCGGCGAGCGCGGGCGGGACGGCGAACGTCACCTCGATCGCGTCGTTGGTCAGGCGGCGCACCTCGCTTACCTCGAGCGTGTGGAACGACGCACGACGGCGGGTGGTGCCGATGTCGGTCAGCTGGTCGGTCATCGTGTTGGCCTCAAAATCATCGGTGTTGGCCTCAAAATCAGAGCACTTTGAAGTAGTCGAAGGGTTCGTGGCAGTCCTGGCACACGTAGAGCGCCTTGCACGAGGTCGAGCCGAATCGGGACAGCTCGCGGGTGTGCAGCGAGTGGCAGCGCGGACACTTGACCGCGAGGCCGAGCTTGACGGGGCCGGCGGGCCTGGCGTTCGCCGCGCCCGTGGGCGGGGCGATCCCATACTCTTCGAGCTTGGCCTTGCCCTCCGCCGTCATCCAGTCCGTGGTCCACGCGGGCGCGAGGACAAGGTCCACCTGGACCCGCTCGTGGCCCGCGTCGTGGAACACGCGCTCGAGGTCGTCGCGGATGGCGTCCATAGCGGGGCAGCCCGAATACGTCGGGGTGATGGTGAGGCGCACCGTTCCGTCCGCGTCGACGTGGCCGTCGCGGAGGATCCCGAGGTCGCGGATGCTGAGCACCGGGATCTCGGGGTCGTTGACGGTCGCGGCGAGGGCCAGGACGTCGGCGTCGGTCACGATATTGGCTGTCGTTACCATGTGGCGCCCGGGTGCTTGCGCGCGAGGACCTGCATCTCCGCGAGGAGGTAGCCGAGATGTTCCGTGTGGAGGCCGCGGCGCCCGCCGCCCATGGCCCGTGGGAGCGCGGGCAGGGACAGCGTGGCTTCGTCGATCGCAGCGGCGATCTCGGCGTCGAACTCGCCGCGCAGCGTCGACGGGCGCACGCCGGCCGCGCCGATCCGATCGATGAGCGGATCGTCGTCGAACAGCTCGTCGACGTACGGCCACACGAGCTCGAGCGCGGCCTGCATGCGAACGTGCGATTCCTCGGTGCCGTCGCCGAGGCGGAGCGTCCACTGCGTCGCGTGGTCGCGGTGGTAGTCGACCTCCTTGAGCGCCTTCGCGGCGATGGCCGCGATCGTCGGGTCGGTCGAGTCGACGAGCCGCGAGTAGAGGAGGCGCTGGTAGACCGAGACGATGAGCTGGCGCGCGATCGTCACGCCGAAGTCGCCGTTCGGCTGCTCGAAGAGCCAGGCCGAGCGGAACTCCTCCTCTTCGCGCCAGTAGGCGAGATCGTCCTCGGACCTGCCGAGCGCGTGCCCCGCGTAGATGAGGAACGAACGCGCGTGGCCCAGGAGGTCGAGCGCGATGTTGCCGAGCGCGATGTCTTCCTCGAGCTCGGGGCCGCGCGAGATCCAGTGGCTCAGCCGCTGCGCGAGGATGAGCGAATCGTCGCCGAGGCGCAGCGCGTACTCCGCGACGTCGTCGTTCGGCTTCTCGGGGCTGAGCGCGATGTCCTCGGGTCGCAGGGCGTTGCCTGGGGTGACGCGGGTGGCCGACGCCGCGGCGTCGCCGAAGCTGTCGAGCGAGTGGTCAGTACGGGCCGATTGGGGTGCTTGGGCCGATAGGGGTGCTTGGGCCGATTGGGGCGCCTGGGCCGGTGTCACAGGTGCTTCACGCCTTCGCTCTTGGTGTAGTACGTCGCGTGGCGGTAGTCCTTGCCCTGCGGCGATTCGAAGAACGAGCCCTTCGCGTCGGGGTCGGAGGCCGTGATCGCGTCCGACGGAACAACCCAGATCGACACGCCCTCGTTGCGGCGCGTGTACAGGTCGCGGGCGTTGCGCAGCGCCATCGCGGCATCCGGCGCGTGCAGCGAGCCCGCGTGGACGTGGGAGAGGCCGCGGCTCGACCGCACGAAGACCTCCCAGAGGGGCCAGATGTTGGCCGGCTGGCTCGTGGTCTGCTGGCCCGTGATGTCGTGGCCCGTGGTGTCCTGGCTCATCAGGCGGCACCTACCTTCTTCAGTTGCTTCTCCGCGTAGGCGCGTGCCGCCTCGCGGACCCATGCGCCGTCCTCGTGCGCCTCGTGGCGCCGGGCCATGCGCTGCGCGTTGCACGGGCCCCGGCCCGCGATGACGTCCTTGAATTCCTGCCAGTCGAGCTCCATGTGGATCCACGTGCCCGTCTCCTCGTCAAAACGGAGGTCGGGGTCCGGCAGCGTGAGGCCGAGCACCTTGACCTGCTCCACGATCATGCCCACGAACCGCTGCCGCAGTTCGTCGTTGGAGAAGCGCTTGATGTTCCACGCCATGGACTGCTTCGAGTTGGGCGAGTCGTCATCCGGCGGGCCGAACATCATGAGCGCGGGCGCATAGAAGCGGTCGACGGCGTCCTGCGCCATCCGCTTCTGCTCCGGCGTGCCGTGGGAGAGTTCGAGGAGGATCTCGAAGCCCTGGCGCTGGTGGAACGACTCTTCCTTGCAGATGCGCACCATTGCGCGCCCGTAGGGGCCGTAGCTCGCGCGGCACAGCGGAACCTGATTGGCGATCGCCGCGCCGTCCACGAGCCATCCGATCGCGCCCATGTCCGCCCAGCTGCGCGCCGGGTAGTTGAAGATCGAGGAGTACTTGGCCTTGCCGTCGAGGAGCTGCTGGTTCAGCACGTCACGGGGGGTCCCGAGGGTCTCGGCCGCCGAGTAGAGGTAGAGCCCGTGGCCAGCCTCGTCCTGGACCTTCGCCATGAGGATGGCCTTGCGCTTGAGACTCGGGGCGCGCGTGATCCAGTTGGCCTCGGGCTGCATTCCAATGATCTCGGAGTGGGCGTGCTGCGAGATCTGGCGCACGAGCGTCTTGCGGTAGGCCGCGGGCATCCAGTCCTTCGGCTCGATGCGAGAGTCTTCGGCGATGATGCGGTCAAAATACGCCTGGCCTGCCACGTCCGCCTCGGACAATTCCACCGGGGACGCGGGCGCAGGCACGGGCTGCAGGGGCGCAGCTGCCATAGCTCCTCCTCAAATAATTACCGACCGTTCGTTCAGAATATGCGGGAGGGCAGGCCTCGTCAAGCCGCATCAGGGCAGTGAGACCCGCCGACTCAGAGCAGTGAGACCCGCCGACTCAGAGCAGTGAGACCCGCCAAATCAGGGCTAAAGACCGATGGTCCCGCGCCGAATCCGGGCGGTTAATGGCTCTCAGGAAAGGTCCACGTCCGGTTCGGCCAGTGCCGATTCATCGAGTGCCGATTCATCGAGTGCCGTTTCATCGAGTGCCGTTTCATCGAGTGCCGTTTCATCGAGTGCCGTTTCATCGAGTGTCAGGGGCCATGGGAATGGTTGACGAATCCGCTGGGAAGCCGACCGCGCTCCAGGTGCGGCGGAGGAAGCGCACGGCCCTCATCGCGATCCTGAGCGCCCTCACCCTCGTGGTCGTGGCGGCGGTGATCGCGATCGTCTACATCGGCAGCCTCGCAACGACGTTCGACACGAAGACGCAGAAGATCCCTATGGCCTTCCCCCAGGAGTCCACGCGGCCGTCCGAACCCGCGCCGGCCGCCCCTGATGGCAAGACGCCCATCAACATCCTCCTCGTGGGCACGGACAGCCGCGGCGCCACGATCGAGCAGGCCGAGGCCGGGATCCCCTCGGACCAGCGATCGGACACGATGCTGCTCGTGCACATCCCCGCCGACCGGACGAGCGTCTACCTCATCTCGATCATGCGCGACCTCTGGGTCCCGATCCCCGGACACGGGAGCGCGAAGGTCAACGCCGCCCTCGCCTTCGGGGGCGTTCCCCTCATGGTGCAGACCGTGGAATCACTGCTCGGCCAGCGCATCGACCACGTGGTCTTCATGGACTTCTCGGGCTTCAAGGACCTCACGAATGCCGTGGGCGGCGTCACCGTGGACGTGAAGATCCCGTTCACCGCCGGCCAGACCTCGAACTACCACTTCGACGCTGGCCCGCAAACCATGAACGGCGACCAGGCGCTCGCCTACGTCCGAGAGCGCTACGCGTTCCCCGACGGCGACTACCAGCGCGTGCGCGACCAGCAGAACTTCATCAAGGCCCTCGTCGGGAAGCTCGCATCCCCGCAGACGGTCGCCAACCCCGTGACCGTCGCGAACGTGGTCAACGAGCTATCGCCCTACCTGACGGTCGATTCGTCGTTGAACGCGGCCGCGGTCGCCAAGCTCGGTTTCGAGCTCCGCAATGTCCGCGCGAGCGACATCGTCTCGTTCACGCTCCCCACGAGCGGAATCGGCTGGTCCACCGACGGCCAGTCGATCGTGATCTTCAACGCCCCCGCGACCAGCGCCCTCGCCACCGCTCTGGCCAAGGGCTCCATGCCGCAATACGTGAAGGACAACGACCTGACGAACGGTAACTAGCGCGGCCGCCACTAGCGTCCGGCCCCGGCACCGATGTCGGAGCGAGTGGCTAGGGTGGGCTCATGAGCGAAGCCCCCTCCCGTGCTGCCACGCCGTCCACCGCCGTCCCGCCCGTCGCGAAGAAGGTCCCCTCCCCGCGTGAGCACCACGGCGACGTCTTCGTCGACCAGTACGAGTGGCTGCGGGAGAAGGAGGACCCCGAGGTCGTGGCCCACCTCAAGGCGGAGAACGCGTACACCGAGGCGGTGACCGCGGGACAGCAGCCGCTCCGGGACGCGATCTTCGAGGAGATCAAGGGCCGCACGCAGGAGACGGACCTTTCGGTGCCGAGCCGCCTGGGCGACTGGTGGTACTACTCGCGCACCATCGAAGGCCAGCAGTACCCCGTGTATTGCCGGGTGGCCGCGTCCGGCGCGGCAGGCGACGTCGAGGCTTGGACGCCTCCCGCCGTCGTCCCCGGGGAGCCCGTACCCGGCGAGGCGGTGCTGCTGGACGGCAACGCCGAGGCCGCGGGCAAGCCCTTCTTCGCGCTCGGCGGCGCAACGGTGAGCCGCGACGGCTGCCTGTACGCCTACTCCGTGGACAACGCGGGCAACGAGACGTTCACGCTCCGCATCAGGGACCTCCGCACGGGCGATCACCTCCCCGAGGTCATCGAGAACGTCTTCTACGGGCTCGAGTTCTCGACCGACGGCGGCCGCCTCTACTACGTCGTGGCCGACGAGTCGTGGCGCCCCTACCAGATCCGTGTCCACGTGCTCGGCACGCCCGTCGAGCAGGACGCGGTGCTCTACGAGGAGCGAGACGTGGCCCAATGGACCTCGATCGACCTCTCCGGCGACCGCCGCTGGCTGCTCGTGAGCGTGGGCAACTCCGAGTACAGCGAGACGCGCTACCTCGACCTCGACGACGCCGAGGCGCGGCTCGAGCTCCTCCTGGGTCGCGACGAGCGCATCCTCCATTCGGCGGAGCTCTTCGAGCGAGACGGCGCGACACGGGTCCTGCTCGTCCACAACCGCGATGCCAAAGGGGAAGCGGCGGTCAACAGCATGGTCTCGACCGCGCCGCTCGCCGAGTTCGCGAAGCCCCTCGCGGAGCAGCGCTGGACCACGGTCGTCGCGCACGACGACGCCGTCAAGATCGAGGGCGCGGAGGTCACCGCGAGCCACCTGCTCGTCGCGCTCCGCCGCGACACGATCGAGACGGTCCGCTTCGCGCCCCTCGCCGAAGCCCTCGTCGCCGCGGAAGCCGGCCGCGCGCCGTCGTTCGCGGAGCCCGCGTTCGGCGAGGAGCTCTACACGGCCGGCGCCGGCGTCTCCGACTATCGCGCTCCGGTCGCGCGGCTCAGCTACACGTCCTTCTTCACGCCGCCGCGCGTCTACGACTACGTCCTCGCGACCGGCGAGCTCCTGCTCCGGAAGGAGACGCCGGTGCTGGGCGGCTACGACCCGCAGGATTACGTCGCCGAGCGCGCGTGGGCGACGGCCGACGACGGCACCCAGGTTCCGCTGTCCGTGCTGCGGAAGGCGTCGGTGCGGGCGGACGGGACGAACCCGGCGCTCGTGTACGGGTACGGCTCGTACGAGGTGAGCATGGATCCCGCGTTCGCGATCCCGCGGCTGAGCCTCCTGGACCGCGGCGTCGTGTTCGTGGTCGCGCACACCCGCGGCGGCGGGGAGCTGGGCCGCCGATGGTACGAAGCCGGCAAGAAGCTGCTCAAGCGGAACACGTTCACGGACTTCGTCGCCGCGACCGATTGGCTCGCGGCCTCCGGCTGGGCCGATCCCACGCGGATCGCGTGCATGGGTGGTTCCGCCGGCGGGCTGCTCATCGGCGCGGCCCTCAACCTCGCGCCGGAGAAGTACGCCGCCGCCGTCGCCCAGGTGCCGTTCGTCGACGCGCTCACAACGATCCTCGACCCCGAGCTGCCGCTCTCGGCGCTTGAGTGGGAGGAATGGGGCAACCCGATCGAGGACTCAGCGGTCTACGCATACATGAAGTCGTACACGCCGTACGAGAACGTGCGCCCCGCCGGTTACCCCGCGGTGGCCGCCGTGACGTCGTTCAACGACACGCGCGTCCTGTACGTCGAGCCCGCAAAGTGGGTCCAGGTGCTGCGCGAGGCGACGACGAGCGCGAACCCGATCGTGCTCAAGACGGAGATGGACGCGGGCCACGGCGGCGCGTCGGGGCGCTACGAGGCGTGGAAGGACCGGGCCTGGGACTACGCGTTCATCGCGGACGCGCTCGGGGCACGGAACCTGATCAGCTGACGAGCCTGATCAGCCAACCAGCTGGGGCCGGCTCGCGCCCTCGGGCGCGAGCAGCCCATCGGCGACGATCGCGAGCATCGACGCGACGGCGTCGGCCGGGATCTCGCTGTTGTCCGCCACGGCTGCCACGCCACCCACGAGGCGGCTGATCTGCATGGCCTCGACGCCCGGCCGCAGGGCGGGGGCGAGCGCGTCGATGATGCGCTGGTTGGCGCCGAGGTAGGTCTGGCACTTCGCCGCGAACGGCGAGCCCGGATCACCCAGCGCGGCCGTGATGCGCGCAGCCGCGCCCTTGTGCTCCGTGAGCATCGCCGCGTAGGCCGCGAGCCACGCCACGAGCTGCTCGCGCGCGGGCGCCTCGAGGGTGAGGGCGCGCTCGACCGCCGAGTTGACCCTCTCGGCCCAGGCCTCGAGGACCGCGTCGTAGAGGTCCTCCTTGGTCGGGAAGTGCCGGTAGAGCGTTCCGGTGCCGACCTCTGCCGCCTTCGAGACCTCGTCCATCGAGACGGCGTCATAGCCCTTCGTCCGGAAGAGCATGCGCGCCACTTCGACGATCCGATCGCGGTTGCGGCGAGCGTCAGCGCGCACAGAAACCACTTCCTCTCAAACCTGTTCCCTGATGCCCCGGTCCTCTTAACACCGGTGCTCTCACATCCACTTGCAAACCGGAGATAGTCTCCGTATAGTTCTAAGCGGAGCATCTCTCCCCTTAGTGTACGCCTACCTTGAGGACTCAAACTCATGGCTCCCACCATTGCCACCCGCGCCCCCAGCGGGGTCGCGCCCACCAGCCGCCGCGCCGGGAACGTCGGCCTGTGGCTGGTCATGCTCGCTCAACTCATGCTTGTCCTCGACTCGACCGTGGTGAACGTCGCCCTTCCGCACATCGCGACCGATCTCCACTTCTCCAGCTCCGAACTCAGCTGGGTGCTCAACGGCTACGCGCTCGCATTCGGCGGGCTCCTGCTCCTCGGCGGCCGCGTCGGGGACGTGATGGGCCGGCGCCGCACGTTCCTCGTGGGCGTGGCGGCCTTCACGCTCTTCTCGCTCCTCGGCGGACTCGCTACCTCGCCGCTCCTGCTCGTCATCGCCCGCGCCCTCCAGGGCCTCGGAGCCGCGTTCGCCGCCCCGAGCGTGCTCGCGCTCATCACGACCTCTGCCAAGGACGAGGGCGCGCGCAACCGCGCCCTCGCGCTCTTCTCCGCGATCGCCTCGATGGGCGGGGCGCTCGGACTCATCCTCGGAGGCGTCCTCACCGACACGACCAACTGGAGGTGGACCCTCTTCATCAACGTGCCGATCGGCGCCGTCGTGCTCATCATGGTGCCGCGCCTCGTCGCCGAAACCCCGCGCCGCACGGGCCGCTTCGACATCCTCGGCGCGGTCACGGCCACAGGCGGCGCCGTCGCAATCGTGTGGGCGCTCATCCAGGCACCCGACTACGGCTGGTTCAGCCCCCGCACCCTCGGCGGCCTCGTGGTCGGCGCCGTCCTGCTCGCGCTGCTCGCCTACACCGAGCGCCGGGTTGCCCACCCCCTGCTCCGCCCGCAGCTGCTCCGCAGCCCGAGCCGCGTGAGCGCGCTCGCGGCCATGGCAGCGACCTACGGCGGGATGCTCGCGATGTTCTTCCTCATGGTCCAGTACCTCGAGGACCAGCTGCACTTCTCGCCCCTCGTCACGGGCCTCGCGTTCCTCCCGATGCCGCTCAGCATCTTCGCGATGTCGCGGATCATCCCGCGGCTCGTCGAGCGCATCGGGGCCGTCCGCCTCGTGATCATCGGCGCCGCGCTGCGCGTCGTCGCATTCCTTCCGCTCACGCAGCTGGGCTCGAACACGAGCTTCGCCCTCGTCGCCGTCGCCCTCCTGTTCACGGGGATCTCGGCGGGCATGACGTTCATGCCGCTCACGACGCTCGCCCTGCGCAACGTCGAACCCGAGCACGCCGGGTCCGCGTCCGGCCTGTTCCAGACGATGCAGCAGCTCGGCGGCGCCGTGGGGCTCGCCATCGTGGCGTCCACGTTCGCGGCGTTCGCGGTCCCGGGCGACTTCGTGACCGGCGGGCGCGCCGGATTCTGGTCGGCCACGATCCTCTCCATCGTCGCGCTCGCGGCCGTCGTGGGGCTCGCCGTGAGGCGGAACCGGGAGGCCTCGGCCTGACCGGCGCCCGCCGCCACCGAAGTCACCTTCTCGCCGTCGCCGAAGTCACCTTCTCGCCGTCCGCAGCTACCTTCTCGCCCACAAGTCAGCTTCGAACTGACTTCTCGGCGAGAAGGTGACTGCCCTCGGCGGGAAGGTGACTTTGTTTCCTTGACACATCCTCGCGCATGGGATTACCTAATGAACATTCGGTAAAGAAATGCGAGGAATCTCTATGAGCGACGCTGCTCACCCGGACACACTGGCCCACCGAGACGCCTTGGCCCGTGAGAGGGCCTTGGCCCACCGAGACGCTTTGGCCCACCCGGCGCATGTGGCCCACCACGCCACGCCCCTCCCCTCGCCCGCGCACCCCATCCTCACCGACGACTACGCAACGGAATGGATGGGCCTCGAGGTCCTCGCCCTCGGAGACGGGTCAGCGACCGTCGCGACCACCTTGCGCCGCGAAATGCTCAACGGCTTCGGGATCGCCCACGGCGGAATGATCTTCGCCATCGCCGATTCCGCGTTCGCCCTCGCGTGCAACCCGCACACGCCCGAGGAGGACGACAACACGATCACCGTCGCCGCCGGCGTCGACGTCAACTTCCTCGCGCCGGCGCACGTCGGCGAGCGCATCACCGCCGTCGCCGCCCGGCGCGCAGCGGCCGGCCGAAGCGGGCTCTACGACGTCCAAGTCTTCGCGACGTCTCCTCGCGCGACGCCGGCTTCCGAAACGGCGCCCTCCGAAACCGCGCCCACCGAAACAGCGCCGACCGAAACAGCGCCCACCGAAACAGCGCCAACTCAGGCCGCGTCCGACGGCGCGTCCCCGGCTCGGGTGCCCGAGCCTCGGCTCATCGCCGAGTTCCGGGGCCGTTCGCGCACCATCCCCAAGCGCTAGGCGCCGACCCAGGCGCGAGGCGCGGCCCCGCCGTCGTATGCGCCGCCCTTTAACAGCCGCCAGCCGCCCCAGCCCACCCCGAAAGAGACACCGTGACTCAGACCGCCGCCAACATCACCGCCGCTCCCGCGCGAGAGAAGTCAGAATTCGGCCCCGCGATCCTCGACGCCGAGGAGACCATGTCGCGCGACCAGATCGAGGCCCTCCAGCTCACCCGCCTCCAGGAGACGCTCTACTACGCGTACAGCCACGTCGCGCTCTACCAGCGCAAGTTCGACGAGGCCGGGGTTCACCCCAGCGATCTCAAGGAGCTCGCCGATCTGGCCAAGTTCCCCTTCACCACGAAGGAGGACCTACGCCAGGAATACCCGTTCGGCATGTTCGCCGTCCCCATGGACCGCGTGGCCCGCATCCACGCGAGCTCTGGCACCACCGGCCGCCCCACGGTGGTGGGCTACACGCGCCAGGACCTGGACACGTGGGCCACGCTCGTGGCCCGCTGCCTGCGCGCCTCGGGCGTCCGCCCTGGCATGAAGGTGCACAACGCGTACGGCTACGGCCTCTTCACGGGCGGGCTCGGCGCGCACGCCGGCGCGGAGAAGCTCGGCGCGACGGTCATTCCGATGTCGGGCGGCCAGACCGAGAAGCAGATCCAGCTCATCGGCGACTTCGCCCCGGACGCGATCCTCTGCACGCCGACGTATCTCCTGACCATCGGCGACGCGATGATGCACAAGGGCCTCGACCCCCGCGCGACGTCGCTCAAGTACGCCGTGCTCGGCGCCGAGCCGTGGACGCAGGAGATGCGCCACGAGCTCGAGGAGATGTTCAACATCAAGGCGTGCGATATCTACGGCCTCTCCGAGGTCATGGGCCCCGGCGTCGCGGGCGAATCGGTCGAGACGCAGGACGGCAGCCACGTGTGGGAGGACCACTTCCGCCCCGAGATCGTGGACCCATTCGACCTCACGAGGACCATGGCGGACGGCGAGACGGGCGAACTCGTGTTCACGTCGCTCACCAAGGAGGCCCTGCCGATCATCCGGTACCGCACGAAGGACCTCACGACCCTCCAGCCCGGCACGGCCCGTCCCGGCCACCGCCGCATGGGCCGTATCTCGGGGCGCAGCGACGACATGATCATCCTGCGCGGCGTCAACCTGTTCCCGTCGCAGATCGAGGAGATCGCGCTCCGCATCCCCGCGCTGAGCCCCCACTTCCAGCTCGAGATCACCCGCCCCCACCGCATGGACGAGCTCACCGTGAAGATCGAGCCGCGGGAGGGGACGACGGCGGAGCAGCGCACCGCCGCGGGCGCAGCCCTGCGCCAGCAGATCAAGATCCATATCGGCTCGTCGTGCCGCATCGACGTGGTCGAACCAGGCTCGCTCGAGCGCTCCAACGGCAAGCTGCGCCGCATCTACGACCTCCGCACCAAGGGCTAGCCGGACCCGGCTGGCCGCCCACCCCACCTAGACTGGACCCCATGCCTTCCGCCGCTACGACTGAGACCCCAGGGCCAGATTCTTCTGGCCCCGCGCCCTCCGGACGCCGGGGACGCCCCGGCTACGATCAGCGGTCCGTGCTGAAGGTCGCCGTCGAGGTGTTCAACCGCCACGGCTACGACGCGACCTCCATGGGGATCCTCGCGGAGAACCTCGGCATCTCGAAGTCGGCGATCTACCACCACGTTCCCTCGAAGGAAGACCTGCTCGCGCTCGCGCTCGAGCAGGCCCTCGGCGGGCTCGAGTCGGTGTGGGAGGCCCCTGAGGTTCATGAGGGCACGGCCGAGCACCGCCTCGAGTTCGTGGTGCGATCGACCGTGGCGGTGCTAACCGAGCGGCTGCCGTTCGTGACGCTCCTGCTGCGGCTGCGCGGCAACACGGAAACCGAGCGGAAGGCCATGGAGCGGCGCCGTGCCTTCGACCGCAAGGTGGCTGGGCTCATCGACGAGGCCCGTGCGGAGGGGACTCTGCGGAGCGATATCGATCCGCGCACCGTCTCGCGCCTCCTGTTCGGCACCATCAACTCGATCGTCGAGTGGTACCGGCCCGGGGGCGCCCTCACGCCCGAGAAGCTCGCGGATGATGTGGTCGCGGTGCTGTTCGATGGGCTACGTGCGGGCTGACTTCTTGACGACGGGTTCGAGGGTGAACTCTTGCTGAATTGATCGGCAACTCCTGCTTCGGGGGTAATCGGCGGGACTAGGGTCTTCGCGGGGGGACGCGTATGACCGCTCTCGAGAAGGATTATCAGATGCCGAAGTTCAGCGTCCGCGCTGCAGCCGCGACGAGCGCTCTCGGGCTCGCTGTTGCTGCGGGCGGAGCCATCACCGCCGCACTGCCTGCCCAGGCCGCACCTGCCACGACCACCACGCCGATCAAGCACGTCGTCGTCATCTTCGGCGAGAATGTCTCGTTCGACCACTACTTCGCGACCTATCCGAACGCCGCCAACACCGCCGGTGAGAAGGTCCAGGGGACTGGCGCGCCGGCGTCGTCCTTCACCGCGGCGCACAACACGCCCAAGAAGATCGACACGCTCGCGAACGCGAACCTGCTCGCGCCGAACAACCCGAACTCGGTCCAGCCGATGCGCCTGACGCCGGGCCAGTCCGTGACGTGCGATCAGGACCACGACTACAAGCCCGAGCAGCAGGCGTTCAACAACGGGCTCATGAACAAGTTCGTCGAATACACGAGCGCCGACGTCTGCGGCAAGGCCGGCGACCCGCGCTACCAGACCAAGGGCCTCACGATGGGCTACTACGACGGCAACACCGTCACGGGCCTCTGGAACTACGCGCAGAACTTCGCGATGAGCGACAACAGCTTCGGTGACGAGTTCGGCCCGTCGACCCCCGGCGCGCTCAACCTCGTCTCGGGCCAGACGCACGGCGTGGTCAGCGTCGACCCGTTCACGGGCAAGCAGACCGCGACGCCGGACGACTACACGGTCAAGTCCCCCAACGCGAAGGGCGTCGGCACCGTGACCGAGGACCCGGATCCCGCGTACGACGACTGCTCGAACAACAGCCATTCGCAGAGCTACGCGCTCGCGGCGATGCAGGGCAAGAACGTCGGGGACATGCTCAACGAGAAGAACGTCTCGTGGGGCTGGTTCCAGGGCGGCTTCACGCCGAACGGCACGAAGAACATCAAGGGCGTCGACTACGCCCAGTGCACCACGGCGCACGCGAACATCGTCGGCGCGTCCCGCACGGACTACAACCCGCACCACGAGCCGTTCCAGTACTACGCGTCGACGGCCAACCCGCACCACCTCGCGCCGGCCTCCGACGCTGAGATCGGCCACAACGGCCAGGCGAACCACCAGTACGACATGACGGACTTCAACAAGGTCGTCGACTCGGACAACATGCCGGCCGTGTCCTTCCTCAAGGCGCCGAACTACCAGGACGCGCACGCCTCCTACTCCGACCCGATCGACGAGCAGCAGTTCGTGGTCAACGAGATCAACGCGATCCAGAAATCCAAGAACTGGGAGTCGACCGCGATCGTCCTCGCCTACGATGACTCCGACGGCTGGTACGACCACGTCGCGACGAAGGTCACCAACGCCTCGAACGACCCGACGAACGACGCCGCGTGGTGCCTCAACGCCGCGAAGTCCGGCACGTCGATCCTCGGTGGCTACCAGGACCGCTGCGGCCCCGGCCCGCGCCTCCCGCTGCTCGTGGTCTCCCCATACGCGAAGCGCAACTTCGTGGACCACACGCAGACGCAGCAGTCGTCGATCCTCCGCTTCATCGAGGACAACTGGAAGCTCGGCCGCCTCGGCGACGGCTCGTTCGATCAGCTCGCCGGCTCGCTCGGCAACATGTTCAACTTCTCCGACGAAGGCCGCGAGTCAAAGGTCATCCTCGACCCGAACTCGGGCAACGTGGTCTCGAAGGGCGATGACACCGAGGGCAAGAACAGCGACTAGTCCCCGCTGAACGCCCGTTGCCAAGCGGTGGCCACGAGACCAAGCTGGTCTCGTGGCCACTCGCATTTCCGCGGAACTCAAGCGCCTCGTCCCCCAACTGCGCTACGAGCCGACCGCCAAGCGGCTCCGCGCGCGGCTCGGCGACGAGCTCATACTCGACTCGCGCCGCGCCATCGTCGTGTGGGAGCCCGGGCGTCACCTTCCGGTCCACGCGGTCCCCGAGGACGACGTCGTGGCTCGCCTCGAGCCGGCCGCCCCCGGCGAGGGCCGTGCGAACCATACGGCCGACGGCGAGCTGCTCACCGTGAGGGCGGGCGCCCACACCGCGGCCGGCCAGGCGTTCCGGCTGAGCGACCCCGACCTCAGCGGCTACATCGTGCTGGAAACAGAAGCGTTCGACTGGTTCGAGGAGGACGAGCTTGTCGTGGGGCATCCCCGGGACCCGTTCGCCCGGATCGACATCCGCGCGACGTCTCGCCGCGTCCGGGTGCTTCTCGACGGGACCGTCCTCGCCGCGACGACGCGCTCCGTGATCCTCTTCGAGGGCCAGCTGCCGCCCAGGACGTACATTCCGCGCGAGGACGTGAACTGGGACCTCCTCGAGCACGCGGAGCTCGTGACCGTCTGCCCATACAAGGGGCACGCCCACTATTGGACGGCACCGGGGCTCGGAGACGGACGGCCCGTAGCGTGGTCCTACGGCCCCGAATTTCCCGAGATGGCGCAGATCCACGGCCTCGTCGCGTTCTTCGACGAGCGCACCGACGTCGAAGTGGACGGTCGGATTCCCGCGCGGCCGGCCACGGCGTGGACCTAAGTGATTAAGTGATAACAGCTTGGCAACGTCCGCTCACAGGCGCTTGGAATCGGAGTGAGCGCGTGCCTACACTCACAGACGTGACCTGCATCTCAATGGCGCGATGCAGGTTTTTCTCTGCCCTCCTTTGTTCCGTACGCCGAACCTGACAGGGTGACATCATGCCCTCCTTGCCGGTGACCCGTCGGTCTGCCCTTGCGCTGGTTGCGGCGCTGGGTGCCACGGGCGCACTCGGTGCGTGCACGCCGCCGTCCGCTGAATCGTCGGCGTCGTCGCGAGCGGGCGGGGCCGCCCCCAAGAAGAGCCCCGCCCCGGAGGCCACCGGCCCGGGCATGCCCCGGCTCGTGGGCACTGTGGCCGAGCACCTCAGCTCGCCGTGGTCGCTCGCGCCCGTGGCGGACGGCTCGGCGTTCGTTTCGGAGCGCGTCTCGGGGCGCATCCTCCGCATCCCGCCCGGCGGCGGCGCGGCCCAGCCCGTCGGCCAGGTCACGGTGCGCCAAGGGACGCGCGAGGGCGGGCTCCTGGGCCTGGAAGCCTCCCCGACGTTCGAGCGCGACGGGCTCCTGTACGCGTACTACACGGGCACGTCAGGCCCGGGCATCTCGGAGACCGACGCAACCGCCGCCGCGAATCGCGTGGTGCGCCTCGCCTGGGACGGGAAGAAGCTCGGCGACGAGCGCGTGATCGTGAGCGGCATCCCCGCGTCCGTGATTCACGACGGCGGCCGGATCCGCTTCGGCCCGGACGGCCACCTCTACATCGGGACGGGCGACGCCAACACGCGCACCATGAGTCCCGACCTACTCAGCCTCGGCGGGAAGATCCTGCGGGTCGCGCCCGACGGCTCCCCCGCGCCCGGCAACCCGTTCGGGACCGCCGTCTTCAGCTATGGCCACCGCAACGTCCAGGGGCTCGCGTGGGACTCGCACGGCCGCCTGTGGGCGAGCGAATTCGGGCCCGAGCGCAACGACGAGCTCAACCTCATCACTGCCGGCGCGGACTACGGCTGGCCGACGGTCACCGGCTCGGCCCGAAGCGGGCGGAGCGTCCCCGCGGCGTTTGTGTGGCCCTCCGCCGCGGAGGCCTCGCCGAGCGGCATCGCCGTGGTCAACGACGTTGCCTACGTCTCGTGCCTGCGCGGTGAGCGCCTGTGGCGCGTTCCGCTGCCCGGTCCGGGCTACACGCCCGACGGGAGCGGAACGCTCCCGGGGGCCACGGAGCACTTCCGGGGCCAGTTCGGCCGCCTGCGCGACGTCGCGCCCGTGCCCGGTGGGAAGGAGCTGTGGCTCCTGACGAACGAGGGCGACGCGTCGAGAATTCTCCGCGTCGCCCTCTAAACCGAACGAGGCAGCTAGAAACTAGCCTGCCGCGCGCGCCTTCCGCACCGTGGACACAAGACCGACGACGGCGCCGTGCAGCGGGTGCCCCGGCTCGAGGCCGGTGAGCTCCTCGGCGACCGCGACGTCGCTCGCCTCCCCCGCGA
>NZ_JBKZWT010000410.1:0-2688 GCF_047759905.1 Sinomonas sp. G460-2
CCGAGCGCTTCGACCGGGCCAAGGAGGCCCTCGAGGGGGCCGCCCTCGTGGCGCCCGCGGGCTCGCGGCCGGCGCAGCGGCTCGTGATCGACCGCATCGCGTAGCGCTGCGCGGGTCCGGAACTGAGCCCGTTCGCGCCGCAACCCTGACTTGGTCCGCCCTGAGTACTCGGTTTCCACTTAGTCCTCGGGGCGGACCCAGAGTTTGGCCCGTTGCGCCCTCGGGTGGATGGCGGCACCCACCGCGGCGTGCGACACTGAATAAGGCCCATATTCGCAAGGAGCACCGCCGCATGCTGGAGTTTCTCGACCACGCGATTCTGCATGCCGCCGGGCAGTGGTGGATCTATCCGATTCTCTTCGTCTTCTTCTTCGTTGACGGATTCGCGATGATCGCCCCGAGCGAGACGCTGATCGTGGCTCTCGCGGCCTACTGGCGGCACACTGGCGAGCCCAACCTGTGGATCCTCGGGGCCACGGCCCTCCTCGGCGCGATGGCCGGCGACAACATGGCGTACGTCTTTGGCCGCAGGATCGGCACGGACCGCTGGCGCTGGATGCGGCGACCCAGAGTGCAGAAGGTCTTCTCGTGGGCCCGGCACGAGCTCGACAAGCGCGGCGCCGTGCTCATCTTCACGGCACGCTACATTCCGTGGGGCCGCGTCGCGGTCAACTACGTGGCTGGCTCAACGCGCTTCCGGCACCGCACGTTCTTCTGGCTCGACGCGTTTGCGTGCCTGACGTGGGTGGGCTACTCGCTCGGCGTGGGGCTCCTCGCGAGCTCGTTCCCGTGGCTGCGCCACAACCCGCTGCTGAGCGTCCTCGTTGCCGTTGGATTCGCGCTCGTCCTCGGTGTGATCCTCGACCACGCGATCACCGTGTTCCATCGCTGGCGCGATGCCAAGGAGGCCGAGCAGGCCGCCACGCGCGCCGCGGTCGCACATCGTACGCACCTCAGCCAGCATCCGGACGAGGCGGAGCCGGACGACTACGCTCCGCGTCCGCACACTTCGGACGAGTCCACCGGCCGGTCGGCTGGTGCCCGCCGCGGCCCTTCCCTAGAGTTGGACCGTGACTGAGCCGATCATCGACGATGCACCCGACCTGACCTTCGACCTCCGCACCCTTCCCAAGGTGTCCCTCCACGACCACCTTGACGGCGGGCTGCGGCCCGCCACCATCATCGAACTCGCGGCGGAGGTCGGCCACGAGCTGCCCTCGACTGACGCCGTCGCGCTCGCCGAGTGGTTCCGCGAGTCGGCCGATTCCGGCTCGCTGCCGCGGTACCTCGAGACCTTCGACCACACGATCGCGGTCATGCAGACCGAGCCCGCCCTGCGCCGGATTGCCCGCGAGTTTGTCGAGGACCTCGCGGACGACGGCGTGGTGTATGGCGAGGTCCGCTGGGCACCCGAGCAGCACCTCACCAAGGGCCTCACCCTCGATGCGGCCGTCGAGGCGGTCCAGGCTGGCCTCGAGGAGGGCATCGCGAAGGTCGAGGAGTCCGGCCGCGTGATCGCCGTCGGGCAGCTCATCACGGCCATGCGGCACGCCGACCGGGCCCAGGAGATCGCCGAGCTCGCCGTCCGGCACCGCGACCAGGGCGCCGTGGGCTTCGACATCGCGGGCGCTGAGGACGGCTTCCCGGCCTCGCGCTTCGCGGACGCGTTCACGTTCCTCGCGCGCCACAACTTCCCCGTGACCGTCCACGCGGGCGAGGCGGCGGGCCTCGAGAGCATCCAGTCCGCTCTCGTCGACGGCCGGGCACTGCGCCTCGGCCACGGCGTCCGCATCGCCGAGGACATCACGGTCGAGGACTCGGGGGAGGTCGACGAGGACGGCGTCCCGATCCTCGACGTCTCTCTCGGCGAGCTCGCGGCGTGGGTCCGCGACCGCGGGATCCCGCTCGAGCTCTGCCCGTCCTCGAACCTTCAGACCGGCGCGATCTCGCAGTGGGGCGAGGACATCCTCGATCACCCGATCGACATGCTCAACGAGCTCGGCTTCACCGTGACCGTCAACACGGACAACCGGCTCATGAGCGGCGTGACGCTCACCGACGAGTTCGAGCTCCTCGTCGAGGCCTTCGACTACGACCTCGACGACCTGCTGGAGTTGACACTCAATGCAGCGGAGGCGGCCTTCCTGCCGCTCGAGGACCGCGAGGACCTCGTCGAGTACATCAATGAGGCCTACGCGAGCCTCGGCGAGTAGCGGCAGAGCCGCGAGGACAGCCCGGAGAACACCGTGAGCGTCGCCGTCGACCGCCTCGTCGAGGTGGTGCACCTCCTTCGGGAGCACTGCCTGTGGACGGCGGCGCTCACGCACGCCTCCCTCGTTGAATACCTCGTCGAGGAGGCCTACGAGCTCGTCGAGGCCATCGAGGACGGCAAGCCCGATGACGAGCTCCGGGGCGAGCTTGCCGACGTGCTGCTCCAGGTCGTGCTGCACTCGGAGATCGCGAGCGAGCGCGGCGCGTTCGGGCTCGACGCGGTCGCCGAGGCGCTCACAGCCAAGATGATCCGCCGCAACCGCCACGTCTTCACGGCCGACGGCGGCCTCCAGCCGAGCTTCCCCGCGACCGTCCAGGAGATCATCGCCTCGTGGGACGCGGCGAAGCGTGAGGAGAAGGCTGCGCTCGCGGCCGCGGCCGAGCAGGACGCCGTGTTCGCGGGCGGCGTCGAGGGTC
>NZ_JBKZWT010000411.1:0-2677 GCF_047759905.1 Sinomonas sp. G460-2
CCGCGCTCGGGCCCGCGATCCTCGACGGCGAGATCATCGCGACCGACGCGCAGGGCCGCCCCTCCTTCGCCCTCCTCCAGCAGCGCATGGGCCTCAGCGACCCGACGGATGTCGCGGCCGCGCGGCGCACCGTTCCGGTGCGGATCGTGCTCTTCGACCTCCTCGAGTGGGAGGGCCGCGACCTCACCCCGCTCCCGTTCGGCGAGCGCCGCGCGGCGCTCGAGCTCCTCGCCGAGGGCGGCCTGCCGCCGATAGCTCAGCTCTCCCCCGTGTTCGACGACGACCCCGAGCACGTCCTCGCGGCCTCCGCCGAGTACGGGCTCGAGGGCGTCATGGCCAAGCGGCGCGGCTCGCGCTACGAGCCAGGCCGGCGCTCGAGCGCGTGGCTCAAGATCAAGCACGAGCGAACGCAGGAGGTCGTGGTGGGCGGCTGGCGCAGGGGCAAGGGCGGCCGCGAGGGCACCATCGGCTCCCTCCTCCTGGGCGTCATGGACGACGACGGCGGCCTCCACTACGCGGGGCGCGTCGGCTCGGGCTTCACGGAACGAGACCTCGCGGACATCGCGGCCAAGCTGCGCCCGCTCGCGCGCACGACGCCGCCCTTCAAGGACGTTCCGCGCGAAGACACGCTCGACGCTCAATGGGTCACGCCGAGCCTCGTCGCCGAGGTCCGGTACGGCGAGTGGACCCCCGACGGGCGGCTGCGGCACCCCGTGTGGCGGGGGTGGCGGCCGGACAAGGAGCCTCGCGAGGTGCGGGTCGAATAGTCACGGAGAATTCGTGACCACTGAGGAGCCTCAAAAAGGCTCCACGGAAGTTTGCACGGTTTCCCGCAAATTCCACGGAGCGGCGGCGGAAATCGCCACTGAGTTCCGGAGGAACGCCACGGAGGCCAGCAATCTTGCGGATGGAGGCCCGGGGATTTAAGCCGAAGTTTCCCCGGAGAACATATTCCTGCGGCACGGCGGACAGCGGAAATTAATTCAGCTTTCCGCACAATCTGGTGGCTCCGGCCGCAATTCGCATCCTCGCCCCAGGAGTAATCAATGAGCAATCAGACCACCACGGTCGAACCCCCTGCCCCCGAACCGCGCGTCTCGCGCCCCGACTTCCTCCGCGCCACGGCCTCCGTGTGGCTCGGCACCACGATGGAGTACGTCGACTTCGCGCTGTACGGCCTCGCGGCGGGCCTTGTGTTCGGCGACCTGTTCTTCCCCGGCGCCGACCCGGCGGTTGCCTTGCTCTCGGGCTTCGCGACCTACGCCGTGGGCTTCCTCGCCCGGCCAGTCGGCGCGATCGTGCTGGGACGGATCGGGGACAAGCACGGCCGCAAGGTGGTGCTCGTCGCGACGATCATCCTCATGGGCGGCTCGACGACGCTCATCGGGGCGCTCCCGACGTTCGCCCAGATCGGCGTCGCGGCGCCAGCGCTCCTCGTCCTCCTCCGGATCTGCCAGGGCTTCGGCGCCGGCGCTGAGCTCTCGGGCGGAGCGATCATGCTCGCGGAATCGTCCCCGAACCGGATCCGGGGCTTCGTCTCGGCGTTCATTGCGCTCGGCTCCAACAGCGGCACGCTCCTCGCGTCCGGCGTGTGGCTCCTCGTGACACAGCTCCCCAAGGCCGAGCTCCTGAGCTGGGGCTGGCGCATCCCGTTCCTCTGCAGCATCCTCGTCACGGTCGCCGCGCTCGTGCTGCGCAGGGTCATGAAGGAGAGCCCGATCTTCCTTGCCGAGAAGGAGCGCCGCGCCCACATCGCCGCGGGCGCACGGCCCGTCGAAGACGCTCAGGGCGCGGCGCAGGCCGACGGCCGCCGCTTCTTCGCCCGCAACAAGGCCTTCTTCGTGATGCTGGGCCTCCGCATCGGCGAGAACGGGCCGTCCTACCTCGCGCAGACGTTCATCGTCGGGTACGTCACGAAGGTGCTCGTCCTCGACAAGTCCCTTTCGGCGTCGGCCGTCTTTGTCGCGTCCCTCATCGGTTTTGCGGTCATCCCCCTCGCGGGCTACGCGTCGGACCGGTTCGGGCGGCGCATCACGTACCGGGCGTTCTGCATCGCGCTCGTGGCGTTCGCCTTCCCGGCCTTCATGCTCATGGACACGAAGGACCCCGGGATCGTCTTCGCGACGATCGTGGTGGGCATGGCGCTCGCGAGCCTCGGCATCTTCGCGGTCCAGGCCGCGTACGGCGTCGAGCTCTTCGGCTCAACCAACCGGTACACGAGGATGGCGATCGCCAAGGAGGTCGGCTCGCTCCTCTCAGGCGGCACCGCGCCGCTCTTCGCCTCCGCGCTGCTCGTCCAGTTCGGGCATTGGTGGCCCATCGCGGTGTATTTCGCGGCGACGGCGACCATCGGTCTCGTGACCACGTTCTTCGCCCCCGAGACGCGGGGCCGGGACTTGACGCTCGTGAGCGACGCCGTCTAGGCAGGGAGCATGCGCATCGCGATCGACTGCGACCCCGGGAACGGGATCCCCGGCGCCAACACGGACGACGGCCTCGCCCTCGGGCTCGCCGTCGCCTCGTCAGAGCTGCAGCTCGAGCTCGTGACGACGGTCGCTGGGAACACCCCGGCGGACGTCGGGGCCGCGGTCGCGCGAGAGCTCTTCCGCGCGTGGCGCGTCGACGTGCCGATCGTGGCCGGGGCCCGCGCTCCTCTTGTGCGGGATCCGGCCCCGTG
>NZ_JBKZWT010000412.1:0-2676 GCF_047759905.1 Sinomonas sp. G460-2
CCCCGCGGGCCCGGACTTGGCAGACTGGAGCCATGAAGACCCTGCTCAATGTGATCTGGTTCGTCTTCGGGGGCTTTGTGCTCGCCCTCGGCTACTTCCTCGCCGGGATCGTGTGCTGCCTGCTCGTCGTCACGATTCCCTGGGGGATCGCGTCGTTCCGCATCGGCGCCTACGCGCTGTGGCCGTTCGGGCGAACGATCGTGGACAAGCACGAGCACGTGAGCGTCCCGACGGAGATCGGCAACATCATCTGGCTCCTCGTGGCCGGCATCTGGATCGCCATCGGCCATGTGGCCACGGCGATCGCGATGGCGGCCACGATCGTGGGCATCCCGCTCGCGATCGCCAACATCAAGCTCATCCCCGTCTCGCTGTTCCCGCTGGGCAAGCGCATTGTCAGGACGGACAAGCTCTTGGCCAGCTACTCGCGCTGACCGCGGGCGGTCGCCGGCGGCGAACGGGCGCCCAGCGAACGATCGGACAATGCGGTACCTTTTGTGACCGATCCCTCAGCCGCTATAAGTTTGGTTACGTCTAAGGAGGCCACATGCCCGAAATCGATTCCTCTTATGCGGGGGAATGGCGGTTTGACCCTGCCCACACGCGCCTCGGGTTCTCGACCCGTCACGCGATGGTCACGAAGGTCCGCGGATCCTTCAACGATGTTGAGGGAATCATCAACGTCAACGCCGCGGACCCCACTGAGTCGAACGTCAACGTCAAAATTCAGGTCGCGAGCATCGATACGCGCAATGCCCAGCGCGACGAGCACCTTCGCACCAACGACTTCTTCGATGCGCCGCACTATCCCGAGATCACGTTCGTGAGCACGCGCATCGACCAGGTCGAGGAAAACAGCTTCATTGTCAACGGAGATCTGACGATTCGCGGCGTGACCAAGGAGATCGCGGTTCCGCTCGAGTTCGTCGGCGTCGAGCGCGACCCGATGGGCAGCCTGCGGGCCGGCTTCGAGGGCTCGCGCCGGATCGACCGCAAGGACTTCGGCCTCAACTGGAACGTCGCACTCGATTCGGGCGGCGTGCTGGTCTCGGACCGGATCCTGCTCGAGTTCGAGATCTCCTGCATCAAGACCGAGAACCAGCAGAACTAGTCCATCGTGGACGCGAGCGAGGCGCCCGCGGCACCGGAATCCTCCGGGCCGCAGGGCGCCTTCGTCGTTGTGGCGTTCGTCGAGCGGACGCCGGTGGGTGAGCCGTTCAGCAAACACCGCTGGCCCCTGCACGTGACGCTCCTCCGCTTCGACGCCCCGTACGAGGCCGCCCTCGCCGCCGTGGGCCGGGCCTTCGAGGCGCACGACGGCGGGATCGGCGTCCGGATCGGGGGCGACGCCCACTTCGGCTACCGCGGGCGCGTCCGCGTGTCGCTCGTCGAACCGGAGCCCGCGCTCGACGCTCTGCACGCGCGAGTCCTCGCCGAGGTGGCGGCGGCCGGTGGGCGCGTGCACAGCCCCCAGCACACGGGCCCGGGCTTCAAGCCCCACGTGAGCGTCCAGGGCGAGCGGCGCGTGCACCGCGGCGACCGGGTACGCCTCGACGACTTCGCTCTCGTGGACATGGCGCCCGACGGCGATACCTCCGTCCGCGTCGTCGTCGCCGACTGGGGCGCGGGAGCTACTCGGCCAGGACCGGCATGAAGACCGAGGTCTCCAGCTCGGCCTCAGGCACCTGGCAAGGCGCGGGCGAACTCGGCTGAGCCGCGGGTGGCCAGCAGGGCTCCGATGACGGACACGCCGAAACCCACGTCGTGCAGGCGCCGGATCAGGCTCGCGTCGCCCAGCTGCTTGGGCGAGTACCAGCGATAGCCGCTCGCTGCGTCCACGAGGGCCGGCGTGAGGACCCCGTTGGCGTCGTAATGCCGCAGCATCCTGACGCTGATCCTGCTGAGCGAGGAGAAGCGGCCAATGGGCATGAACCTCGAGGTGTCGGTCACGAGACTGAGTCTGGGGCCTTACACCGTGTGAGAGTCAACAGCGCTTTCCTCGGGTACCCGCGCTCCAGTCCGGTTGATTCGCCCCAATCGGGCCTGAACCGGCGCGTCAGGACGCGACGCGGAAGGTGGGCGCCAAGAAGCGGACAGGAGCACGCGGTGGCAGCGCGTGGCCTACGCCCGCAGCTCCGCGAGCTCGGCCCGGAGGTTCGCGTGGGCCCGCTCGAGCCACAGCCCGCGGGCCGCGGCGGTGTGGAAGAGCGGATCGAGCGCGAGCAGATGTTCGAGGACGCGGGCGCGGCCGGCCCGGAACAGCTCGTCGGGAACGTGCGCATACTCCTCGCGGACCTGCGCCGCGTAGCGTCGATACCCGGCGGGATCGCGGCCCAGGACAGCGAGGTCGGCGTCGCACAGGACCTGCCCCGCGCCGTCGTCTGGTGCCGGGGAGTGGCCCGCGGTGAGCCGCACGAGCCGGGCGACCTCGGCGACCTCGCCCCGCCCAAGCCCTGCCGCCTCGAGCCGTGCCTCGGCGAGCTGGGCCGAGTCCTCCTCGTCGCGCCCGGCCGCCCCCGCGTACACGGCGTCGTGGAACCAGGCGGCGAGGACGACGGCGCGCGGTGCGGTGCCGCCGTCGGCAATCTTCTCCAGGGCGGTCAGGACGGCGAGGAGGTGGGCGGGCGTGTGGTACCGGCGGTGGGGCTCGGACCAGCGCTCCACGAGCTCCTGCCC
>NZ_JBKZWT010000413.1:0-2637 GCF_047759905.1 Sinomonas sp. G460-2
GCCGCTCGACGTGTGGACGGCCGCGGCGGGCGGCAATCCGAAGACTGCCCTCGCCCTGCTCGCCGGCGACGCCCGCGTGATCGCCACGATCCTGTCCACGGCGGCGCTCCGCGCCGACCTCGACTGGGTGCGCGCCCTTCTCGAAACCCGCACCGACCTGCGCCTCGTCGCGTGCCTCCCCCCTGACGAGCGCGAGCTCGCGATACACCGCGAGCTTCGAAACGGCTCGACGCCCCCGGTCGATCTCGTGCCCCTCCTCCGAAAGCTGCCCACGCCGTGGGGACTGCCCCTAGCCGAGGAGGTGCTCGAGCTCATCGCGACGAAGAAGGGCGGCCTCGTCGCGTCGGCGCTGGCGCCGTCCCTTCCGATGGCCATTCCGCCCGAGGCCACCGAGCACTGCCGGCGCCTCCTCGAGAGGACTGACGACGACGCCGGGCGGCGCCGCGTGCTCAGGGACATCGTTCAGTACCAGTCGTTCCGACGATCGATCACGGAGGCCTTCGCATGACCGACCCCCAGGCAACCTCCCCGGACATCCTCCGCGCCCACGCCGAGGACGCCTACGCCGACGAACTCGAGGCGCTCGCCGCCGTCGACGATCGCCCGCGCCCGCCGAGCTGGCGGCTGTCCCCGTGGGCCGTCACCACCTACGTGCTGGGCGGGACCCTGCCCGACGGCACGCGCGTCACGCCGAAGTACCTCGGGTCCGAGCGGTTGGTGGAGATCGCCGTGGCGACGCTGGCCACCGACCGGGCCCTCCTTCTCCTCGGGGTCCCGGGGACCGCGAAGACGTGGCTGGGCGAACACCTCGCCGCGGCCATCTCCGGCAGCTCGACCCTCGTGGTCCAGGGCACGGCGGGAACCCCGGAGGAGGCCCTGCGCTACGGCTGGAACTATGCGCGGCTCCTCGCCGAAGGGCCATCCCGCGCGGCCCTCGTGGCGGGGCCCGTGATGAGGGCGATGGAGACCGGGAGCCTCGTGCGCGTCGAAGAGCTCACTCGCATCCCGTCGGACGTCCAGGACTCGCTCATCACGATCCTGAGCGAGAAGACGCTGCCGATCCCCGAGCTCAACGCCGAGGTGCAGGCCCGCAAGGGATTTAACGTCATCGCCACGGCGAACAACAGGGACAAGGGGGTCAACGACCTCTCGTCCGCCCTCCGGCGCCGCTTCAACACCGTGGTGCTCCCGCTGCCCGAAAGCCTCGACCAGGAGGTCGAGATCGTCACGACGCGCGTCCGCAGCCTCGGGGCCGCGCTAGAGCTTCCGGCCGATCTCGCGGAGCTCTCCGAGATCAGGCGCGTGGTCACCGTCATGCGGGAACTCCGCGCGGGCATGACGCAAGATCAGCGCACGACGGTCAAATCGCCGTCGGCGACCCTCTCGACCGCCGAGGCGATCTCGGTCATGACCAACGGTCTCTCCCTCGCCGCCCATTTCGGCGACGGGACCGTCCGGGCCGAGGACGTCGCGGCCGGGCTCGTGGGCGCCGTCGTCAAGGATCCGGTCCAGGACCGCGTGATCTGGCAGGAGTACCTGGAGACCGTGGTGCGGAACCGCCCCGAGTGGAAGGACCTGTACAGGGCCTGCCGCGATCTCGAGACGTCGAGCTAGCGAATGGCTGACGTCCAGGTCCTCGGGATTCGGCACCACGGGCCGGGCTCGGCGCGATCCGTCGCCGAGGCGCTCGCGGTCATCAGGCCGCATCTCGTGCTGATCGAGGGGCCGCCCGAGCTCGACGAGGTGGTGCCGCTCGTCGGCGAATCGGGCATGGTTCCGCCCGTGGCGGCCCTGATCTATTCGACCGAGCATCCCCACCTCGCATCGTTCTATCCGCTCGCGAGCTTCTCCCCCGAGTGGGTGGCGCTGCGATGGGCCCTCGCGACCGCGACCCCGGTGCGCATGATCGACCTTCCCGCGGCGCAAAGCCTCGCACTGCGCAAGGCCGCCGGGTCCGAGGACTCACCGCCCTCCCGGGCTTCCGCGGACTCCCCCGAAGAGGACGACGAGGCGCCGGCACCGCGGCCGTACCGTCCGGACGCCATCGCGATGCTCGCGGCGGCGGCCGGCTATAGCGATGCGGAACGCTGGTGGGAGGACGCGGTCGAGCATCGGGACGCGGGCCCGGTCGAACGGTTCGAGGCGATCACCGAGGCCATCGCGGAGATTCGGGCCCTCGACGGCCGGCCCGCCGACGATCCCGACGTCGCCGAGAACTCCCTGCGGGAGGCCGCGATGCGCCGGTTGCTGCGCGCCGCGATGCGCGAGGGGCACGAGCGGATCGCGGTCGTGTGCGGGGCGTACCACGCGCCGGCCCTCGTGCCCGCGGGCTTCCCGCCGGCGTCGGCCGACTCGAAGCAGCTTACGGGCCTGCCGAAGACCAAGGTTTCCGCCACGTGGGTGCCGTGGACCTCGAGCCGGCTGAGCCTCGACAGCGGGTACGGAGCCGGGGTTGCCGCGCCGGGGTGGTACCAGTACCTCTTCACCCATTGGAGCGCCCAGGGCTCTCCTACCGAGATCGCGACCGGCTGGCTCGTCCGCGTGGCCCAGGCCCTGCGCGGCGAGAAGCTCGACGCCTCGACGGCATCCGTCGTCGAGGCCCAGCGGACGGCCGAGGCGCTCGCCGCCGTCCGAGGA
>NZ_JBKZWT010000414.1:0-2626 GCF_047759905.1 Sinomonas sp. G460-2
GCCCCGCGCCGACCAGCTCGCCCCCGCTGTCGCTACGGACGACGGCGCCCCGCCCTCCCAGCGTCGACCCGCCAAGGGCGGTCCCCGCCCGGTGCGCGGTCGGCGCGGTCCCGACTCGTGGAAGGGCACGCTCGCCAAGATCGTGCTGCTCGGGCTCGCCGACGCGCTCGCGGTGTACATCCTCATGGCGCTCTTCCTGAGCCGCTCGTGGGTGGTCTTCGGCATCGCGGCCGCGGTGACGCTCGGGATCAACTGGATCTACCTGCGCAAGGGCGGCCTGCCGGCCAAGTACCTCGCGCCGGGTGTCCTGTTCCTGCTCGTGTTCCAGGTCTTCGTGGTGGTCTATTCGGGGTACATCGCGTTCACGAACTACGGCGACGGGCACAACAGCACGAAGGAGGACGCGATCGCGGCGATCCTCACGTCCTCGCAGAAGCGCGTGCCCGATTCGCCCGCCTACCGGACGTCCGTGCTCGAGAAGGGCAGCACGTTCTACCTCCTCGTGACGTCCCCGGACGGCAAAACCGAGCTCGGCACCACGGGACACCCGCTCGCGGACGCGCAGGCCACGAAGGATTCGAGCGGCAAGGCCACGGGCGTGGACGGCTACGAGACGCTCACGTTCCAGGAAATCGTGGCGCATCAGAAGGACGTCCTGGCGCTTGCCGTGCCGTTCTCCTCCGATCCCGCCGACGGCTCCCTCCACACGCAGGACGGGCGGTCCGCGTACGTCTTCAAGTCGACCATGGTGTACGACAAGGGCGCCGACACCCTCACTGACACCGCGACGGGCACGGTCTACCGCGACTCGGGCCAGGGCTCGTTCGCCGCGCCGAGCGGCGAGAAGCTCGCGACCGGCTGGAAGATCGACGTCGGGTTCAAGAACTTCGTCACGGCGTTCGCCGACGAGGGCCTCCGTGGGCCCCTCCTCGCCGTGACCGCGTGGACGTTCACGTTCGCCATCGCGTCCGTGGCTCTCACGTTCGCGCTCGGCCTGTTCCTCGCGATCACGTTCAACCGCTCGGATCTGCATGGCAAGCGGGTCTACCGGATCATCATGATCCTGCCGTACGCGTTCCCCGCGTTCCTCTCCGGGCTCGTGTGGGCAGGCCTGCTCAACCCCGAGTTCGGCTTCATCAACAACGCGCTCTTGGGCGGCGCGCACATCGGCTGGCTCACGGACCCCGTGCTCGCGAAGATCAGCGTGCTCGTGGTGAACCTCTGGCTCGGCTTCCCGTACATGTTCCTCGTGTGCACGGGGGCGCTCCAATCGCTGCCCGAAGACGTCGAGGAGGCCGCGCGTGTGGACGGCGCGAGCGCGTGGCGGATCTTCCGCTCGATCAAGCTCCCGCTCCTGCTCGTCTCCGTCGCGCCTCTGCTCATCAGCTCGTTCGCGTTCAACTTCAACAACTTCAACGTGATCTACATGCTCACCGCAGGCGGGCCCCGGTTCGCGGACACGACGCGGGACATCGGCGCGACGGACATCCTCATCACGCTCGTGTACAAGAGCGCCTTCGGCGTCGGGACGGGCCGAGACTACGGACTCGCGAGCGCGCTCGCGATCATCATCTTCATCATCGTGGCGGTCATCTCCGCCGTGAGCTTCAAGCAGACCAAGGCCCTCGAGGACGTGAACTGACATGCGCACAAAGAGCTTCGGAGCGTGGCTCCGCGACAAGGGCTGGCGGCACGCCGTCGGCGTCGTCACGAGCGTGTTCGCGGTGTTCCCGCTCCTCTACGTCCTCTCGGCGGCGCTCAACCCCTCCGGCACGCTCGCGGGTTCGGGGATGATGTTCCACGACGTCTCGCTCGACAACTACACGAAGCTGTTCGGCAACGACCAGCGCCCGTTCGGCCGCTGGTTCGTCAACACGCTCGTGATCGGCGTCGTGACGTCCGCCGCGACCGTGTTCCTCGGCGCGATGGCCGCGTATGCGTTTTCCCGCATGCGCTTCGCGGGCCGCCGCGCGGGCCTCCTGAGCCTCCTGCTGCTGCAGATGTTCCCGCAGCTCCTGGCCGTCGTCGCGATCTTCCTCCTGCTCGACGGCATCGGCGAGGTAATCCCCGTGCTTGGGCTCGGGAGCCAGCTGGGGCTCATCATGGTGTACCTCGGCGGCGCCCTCGGCGTGAACACGTACCTCATGTACGGCTTCTTCAACACCGTGCCCGTCTCGCTCGACGAGGCCGCGAAGATCGACGGCGCGAGCCACGCGCAGATCTTCTTCGGGATCATCCTGCGGCTCGTCACGCCGATCCTCGCCGTCATCGGGCTCCTGAGCTTCATCGGGATCTCGAGCGAGTTCGTCATCGCGTCCGTCGTGCTGACCGACCCGAACACGCAGACGCTCGCGGTCGGCCTGTTCTCCTTCGTCGCGAACCAGCGCACCGAGGACTGGGGCGTCTTCGCCGCCGGCGCCGTGCTCGCGGCGCTCCCCGTCATGGCGCTGTTCCTCTTCCTCCAGCGCTACATCGTCAACGGGCTCGTTGCGGGGTCGGTGAAGGGATGATCCCCGCTTTCGAGGCCCACCATGACGGATCCCCGCTCTACGTCCCCGACGGCCGCCCCTCACTGGGGGACGAGGCTCGGGTGCGGCTGCGCACGCCGGCGGGCGGCGCCGTCGTC
>NZ_JBKZWT010000415.1:0-2612 GCF_047759905.1 Sinomonas sp. G460-2
CGGCAGCGGGCCCGGGTCATCGCCGCCTATCGCGACCGGTACGCCATCACCGGAGACGCCCCGCTGGGCCCCCCGCCCGGGACCGCCGCGCAGAAGGCCGACAGGACCCGAGCCCTCGCAGCCCTCGGCCGGGTCCACGCATTGAGCCCCAGCCGCGATCCGCGGCCGGGACCGACGCGCCGCGCCAGCCAGGAACCCACTGGCCTCGGCCTGTGACCTCACGAGCGGCCCGGGCCCTTGCACCCTGCGGCCGAAGAGGCGGATCCACCGCGCCGGGCCAAGGGCTGCCGTATACGCAGCAACGACGACCCGGGACGGTCCGAAAAGGTCAGCCCCGGGGCTCATCAGATTCCCATCCCAATCACCCGGGACGGACCGCCGACGACCGGGTACACTCGAAGCAAGCGAACCGCCCGGTTCCCTGTCAACACAAGGGAATCCGCGAGTTTCCGAGACAACCGGCGAGGACCCGGAATCGCCCGAATCCTCGAAGAGGTCGCAGGTTCAAATCCTGTCATCCCGACCAGAACAGCAAGAATGGCGCCGAGAGATCGGCGCCTTTTTTGTTGCCCGTCGACGCGCGGCATCGGCCTAGCCTGGCCAACGACACGCGCGGCGAGCTGCTGCCAAAATACTGTTACCAAACCGTTACAATCCCTCAAACGAGGAGCCACCCTGCACCGCTCCTCACGGGAACAGCGCGGTGCGACGACGGTCTTCCATCAAATTGCAACACGCCCGCGGAATGAGCCCGCATTCCGCAATCGGAGCGGCAAGGGCCCGACGCGGCAAAAGCCGCTAAAAAAATCCATAAGAATGTGCTGTGAATTTTATTCGTATCCCGAATATCAGAGTGTCAGGACCAAAGGCCCTAGCGGCAATAAGAAAAGGCCCCGCTCATCCATAGATGAGCGGGGCCCTGACGCGCTTTCGGGATCCGCCAGCCTCTCGACGGTCCCTAGCGGGAGCCTTGCGTTTGCCGCTGGTGCGGCTCCCCGACGGTGTTCAGACTGATCAGAAGGTCGCCGACATCGGATCGGGCCAGTTGCCAATGGCGGTCGCCGTCATCGGATCAGGCCAGTTACCGATTGCGGTAGCCGACATCGGATCGGGCCAGTTGCCAATCGCCGTGGTCTTCATGGGATCGGGCCAATTGCCGATCGCCGTCGGAGCCACAGAAACGCCTCCCACCGCGAGAGCGCCCACGAGGGCAAGAGAAGCGGTCAACTTCTTCAGCATGTCATGTCCTTAGTTGTAGCGGGTGCATTCGGGCAGAGCGTGCTTTGTCGTGATTGACACCCCAAGTAAAATAACATCTACAGCGGGTGTCAAGCTGCCAGTGTATCGCGTTGCCCTGATACCGGGTGGCGGCTCTGTCTAGGAGGAAGTTGTGGGGAGCGGTTTCGGAGAGAAGCTGCGGGCTGAGCGCCTTGAGCGTGGGCTGACGCAAGCTGAACTCGGCAAGGATCTCTATTCGCCGAGCTATATCTCTCTCCTCGAGACGGGCCGGCGCGAGCCGACGCCGGAGGTCATCCAAGAGCTCGCTCGCCGCCTCGAACTGGCGCCCAAGGCCCTCGAAGCCTGGAGCCAGCCCGTCACCGCCAACGACGCCGAATACGTCCTCGCCGGTCTCTACGCTCGCCAGGCCTGGGACATGCGCGACTACGCGCAGGCCGCGAGCCACGCCGCGACCGCCGCCCAGTTCGCCCTCGAGGGCAAGAACAACAGCGCGTGGTGGAACATGACGTACATGCAGGCCGAGTGCCTCATGAAGCAGGGTCAGCTCGCCGAGTGCCAGCGGATCGTGCAGCACCTGCTCGAGCACCCGATCATCGCCGAATCCGACGGCCTCGCAGTGCGCGCCCATCAGATGCTCGCCGCCGTGTGCCACGGCCTCGGCCAGCTGGGCACCGCCGTCGAACATGCCCGCGAAGCGGTGCGGATCGGCTCGCAGCTGCCCACCGGATCGACGATCTACATCGGCGCCCTGCGTGCGCTCATCGGGGCACTCGCCGAGAGCGGCCGCCTCGACGAGGCCTGGGACTACTGCCGGATCCTCGGGAGCCTCGTGGACGAGGACGCGATGGGTCAGCTCGCGGGCGAGGTCGAATGGGTGATCGGCAACGTCGCGTTCATGCGGGCGGACTACGAGGAGGGCGTCAAGCACCACGAGCGGGCGGCCAAGCTCCTCTCCCCCGCGAACGACATCGAGCTCTGGGCCCGCTTCAACAAGGCGTCGGCGGCGGTACGCCTCTCGGGCGGCATCGTCGAGCCGGAGACGCTCGCGGCGATCGAGCGCGCCGAGCTCGCGCTCTCGATCGTGGGCGGGAGCCGGCCGGAGCAGCTCGAGGTCGCGTTCATCCGCGCCCGCTGGCTCTACCTCAACGGGGAAATCCCCGACGCGATCGAGCGGCTCAAGGAGATCCACGCCGAGAAGAACGTCCTGGGCCGCCACACCGCGGGCGAGGTCGCCCTCCTCTATGGCCGCGCGCTCAAGGCGCTCGGCCGCAACGACGAGGCGCTCGAGCTCCTCAAGGACGCCCGCGAGCAGTTCAGCTACGCGGGCGCGTCGGACAAGGTCCAGCAGACCATGGACGCGATCCTCGAGATCC
>NZ_JBKZWT010000416.1:0-2604 GCF_047759905.1 Sinomonas sp. G460-2
TGTGGCGGGCTTTGCCCCGCCAGAGGGATAAGCGTCGCGAAGCTTCTTCACGACGGGCGCCTCGATCGTCGAGGACGCAGAACGCACAAACTCGCCGAGCTCCTGGAGCTTCGAGAGGGCGTCCTTAGAGGTGATACCGAGCTCTTTGGCGAGCTCGTGTACGCGGACCTTGGCCACATTTCTCCTGTCTCGGTCCGCGCCGAGCCAGGCGTGGACCGTCTACTGCTTGCTGCAGGCCTCGACAGAGATCACTGAGAACCTCAGTGGCCGTGCTGCGAGGCCGTCGGCGGCGCGCAACTTGTTCATCGCTACGCGCTCATCGGACGGGGACTCATCGGGTTTCCATCAGATTTCTGACCCGCTTTCAGCTTGGACGGTGCTCGTGCTGGCGGTGGCCTGCACGGTGGTGCCGAAGAAGTCGTCGACCGCCGCATGGTCCACCGCGCCCCGGAAGGCGCGCTGGAACGCTCGGCGTTTGACGGCTTGCGTCAGGCATGTCCGGTCGGGGTGCAGCCAAGCACCTCGACCGGGCAGTCGGCGGCGCGGATCGACGACGACGCGTTGAGGGTCCTCGGGGTCCCGCACCAACCGGAGCAGTACGGACCGAGCAGCAGTCCGGCGGCAGCCTATGCAAGTCCGCAGTGGTTCGGCGTCATTCTGCACGTTCCACTGCCCCTGGCTTGTCGCTTGCCACCGGGCGCGCGCCCGGACCTGTCCATTCTATAACCCCGGCCCAACGGGGCGAAAACCGGGGCGCCCGGGATCGGCGGCGGGTTCCCCGGTGTCGGTTCAGACTGTCGGTTCAGACCGGCAGCTCAGGCTCGGTTCAGCCTCGGATCACACCGCCGCGTCCGAGGCGATGTCGATCCGCCAGCCCGTGAGCTTCGCCGCCAGGCGGGCGTTCTGGCCCTCCTTGCCGATCGCGAGCGAGAGCTGGTAGTCCGGCACCATGACCCGCGCCGAGCGCGCGCCCTCATCCACGATCGTGACCGACTTGACCTTCGCCGGCGAGAGCGCGTTCGCGATGAACGTCGCGGCATCGTCACTGAAGTCCACGATGTCGATCTTCTCGTCGTTGAGCTCCGTCATGACGGCGCGCACGCGCGAGCCCATCTCGCCGATGCACGCCCCCTTCGCGTTGACGCCGGGCACGTTCGCGCGGACCGCGATCTTTGTGCGGTGCCCGGCCTCGCGAGCGATCGCGACGATCTCGACGCTGCGGTCCGCGATCTCGGGAACCTCGAGCTCGAAGAGCTTCTTGACGAGGCCCGGGTGCGAGCGCGAGAGCGTGATCGACGGGCCCTTGAGGCCGCGGTGCACGTCCACGACGTACGCGCGGATGCGGCTGCCGTGCACGTACTGCTCGCCAGGCACCTGCTCGGGCGGCGGCAGGAGGGCCTCGACCGTGCCGAGGTTCACCTGGATCATGTGCGGGTTGCTGCCCTGTTGGATCTGGCCAGCGATGAGCTCACCCTCGCGGCCCTTGAACTCGCCGAGCACGTTGTCATCCTCGACGTCGCGGAGACGCTGGAGGATGACCTGACGTGCCGTCGTCGCCGCGATCCGGCCGAAGCCCTCGGGAGTGTCGTCAAACTCGCCGATCGAGTTGCCTTCTTCGTCGACCTCGGTGGCCCAGATCGTCACGTGCCCGCTCCGGCGGTCCACCTCCGCCCGCGCCTTCTCGATCGCGCCGGGCGACTTGTGGTACGCGAGAAGGAGGGCCTGCTCGATCGTTGGGATGAGCTTCTCGACAGGAATGTCCCGCTCGCGCTCCAGCAGGCGCAGCGCGCTCATGTCGATGTCCACTAGGCCTCCTCGGCGTCTGTGTCAGTGTCAGATTCGAAAGTCTCGAAAGCGGTCTCGGGAATTTCGTCGAGCCGAGCGAACTCGACCTCGACCCGCCCGCTGCGGATCCCAGAGAACGGCAGCGTCACCGGCTCCCCCTGCTTGGGCTTGACCCCCTTGGCCGAGGGAAGGCTGGGGACCACAGTCACGCCGTCGTCCGCCACGTGCGTGAGGCGACCCGTGATGTTCTCGCCCTGGATCACGTTGACCTTCACGAGCCGGCCCCTCGCGCGATGCCAGTGCCGCGGCTCCGTGAGCGGGCGAGCGACGCCGGGCGAGGACACCTCGAGATCGTACGGGCGATTGTCGCCGAACGTCCCCGCCGAACTCCCGTCGAGGGCGTCGGACAGCTCCCGCGAGATCTCGGCGATGACATCGAGGCCCACGCCGCCCGTCTCCTCTTGGGGCAGGTCCACGACGACGTGAACGGTCCTGTGGGCGCCGGCCGCCTTGATCGTGATCCCCTCGAGGTAGAGCCTGTGGGCCTGAACGGTGGGCTCAAGCATCGCGTGCAGGCGCGCCTCCTCGGCCGCGAACGGCGCCTCCCCGGCCTGACGGCTGGGACGCGCGGGTTCCGGCTGGACAGGCTCGGACATGGGGGTCCGCCTCCTCTTTTCGCTCGTTGTCCTCTAAGACTATCGGCTCGGGAAAGCGGTAGTGGCCGCCCGCTCGAGTCGTGGGATGATCGAGCCCGTGAATTCGACCACCGCACCCACGGACCCTCCGCGCCGTGCGTGGCGCTACTGGGTGGCCGGCGCG
>NZ_JBKZWT010000417.1:0-2598 GCF_047759905.1 Sinomonas sp. G460-2
TCGGCGCTCGGGCTCATGCGACGGCCCCGGGGAGGGCGCTCTGGCCCGTGATTCCAGCGGTGGACTCGATGACGTGGCGCATCTTCTTCTCCAAGGCCTCGTAGAACATGGACAGCGGGAACTCATCGTCGAGCACCTGGTCCGTCATCTCCCGCGGCGTCCCCGTGAGCGGGAGCGCCTCGGGGCCCTTGGCCCATACCGAGGCCGGGTTTGGCGTCACGGTGCCCGAGACGAGTTCGTATGCTGCGAGCCAGTGTGCCACCTTCGGGCGGTCAATGGAGCGCCAGTAGAGCTCGTCGATCGCGTCGCCGAGCGCGCTGACGATCGCGGGGACCTCCGCCCAGTCGATCGTGAGCTTGGTGTCGGTCCAGTGCAGCACGCGGTGCTGGTGCATCCACGCGAACAGGAGCTGGCCGCCCAGGCCGTCGTAGTTGCGCACGCGGTTGCCCGTGATGGCGAAGCGGAAGATCCGGTCGAAGATGACGGCGTACTGGACGAGCTTCGCGTGGTGCCGTGCCTCCGGGTCCGCCGCCTCGTCGCGCTCGATCTTGACGGACTCGCGGAACGCCGTGAGGTCGCAGCGCAGCTCCTCGAGCGAGTACAGGAAGAACGGCATGCGCTGCTTGATCATGAACGGGTCGAACGGGAGGTCGCCGCGCATGTGGGTGCGGTCGTGGATGAGGTCCCACATGACGAACGTCTCCTCGGCGAGCTTCTGGTCCACGAGCAGCTCGGCGGCGTCGGCGGGCAGCTCGAGGTTCGTCACGCTCGCCGCGGCGTCGAGGACGCGGCGGAAGCGCGCGGCCTCGCGGTCGGCGAAGATGGCGCCCCACGTGAACTTCGGCACCTCGCGCATCGCGACCGTCTCGGGGAAGAGCACAGCCGAGTTCGTCGCGTAGCCGGGAGTGAAGTCGAGGAAGCGGATCGGCACGAAGAGCTTGTTGCTGTAGGCGCCGGCCTCGAGCTCGGCGACGAAGTCCGGCCACACGACCTCGACGAGGACGGCCTCGACGAGCCGGTCTCGGCTCCCGTTCTGCGTGTACATGGGGAAGACGACGAGGTGCTGTCGGCCGTTCGCGCGGTCGAGCTGCGGCTCGAACGCGACGAGGGAATCGAGGAAGTCCGGGACGCCGAAGCCCAGCTCGGCCCAGCGCCGGAAGTCGGCGACGGCGAGGCGCAGGTACTCGGCGTCGTGCGGGAAGCGCGGGGCGAGGGCCTCGATGCCCGCCGTGATCTTCTGGACGAGCTCACCGGCCAGAATGTGGTCCGAGGCCTCCGAGACGGAGCCGTCGTGGGCCTGGAGCGGCTGGAGGCGGATCGCCGCTTCCTTGAGGGCGAGCCACCGGGGATCCTGGGCGACGGCGCCCTGGGCATGGGCGTTGGGGGAGACATCAGCAGCGTGAGCGATCGTGGTCACGGCCAACTCGCTTTCTCTCGGTTTCTCTCAGCAGGGAAGGCTGATTCGAGAGTAGCCAAGGGGAAGGATATCTGCGTGTGAAATGCTCTTAGCACCAGAAAGTCTATTGCTTGCTGGCTCAGGAAACCGGCCGTGGCCCGCGCCTGCGAGGCCTCGGCCGGTCCGGTTCAGCCGTGCGTCATTCCGCGTCGGGCACGAGCGTGAGGGAGATCGAGTTGATGCAGAAGCGCTGATCGGTGGGGGTAGAGTACCCCTCGCCCTCGAAGACGTGCCCGAGGTGGGAGTTGCACGTCGCGCAGCGCACTTCGACGCGGTCCATCCCGAGGGTCCGGTCGTGCAGGTACACGACAGCGTCGTCGGCGAGCGGCGCCCAGAACGAGGGCCAGCCGCAATGCGAATCGAACTTTTCGCGGCTCGTGAAGAGCTCGGCCCCGCACGCGCGGCACTGGTAGCTGCCCTTGGTGTGGGTGTCCCAGTACTCGCCCGTGTAGGCGCGCTCGGTGCCCGCCTCGCGGAGCACGTGGTACTCCTCGGGAGAGAGGCGGTCGCGCCATTCGGCGTCGGTACGGGCGGCGGGGTGGGGGAGAGAGCGGTGTGGGAGAGAAGAGCGGCGGGGGCGAGGCAGAGGGGTCGGCTGTGCGGCATCCATGCCTAGGTCAACGATCAGGAGTCGCCGATGAATCCCGTGCCCGCGTACAGGTGCAGCACGGGGATCCCGATGCGGCGCTGGGCCTGATTGGCCCAGTCCGTGTGGAACGTGTCCTCGATGGCGTGGGGGAGCGTCACGACGATGGCCTGCGTCGCCCCGGAGGACGACGCGCGGTCGGCCAGCGCGACGACCGGGTCGCCTTCCACGAGGCCTCCCGTTGCTCCGCCGCCCACGCCGTCGAGCGCCGCGAGCGAGCCGTCGAGGGCCGTCTGGGCGACGGCGCGCTGGGCCACGGGATCGCCCTCGCCGGCGAGACCCTCGAAGGCCTTGCTGAATTCGAGCATCGACAGGTGATCGAGGAAGTCCACCACGAGGCGGCGCTTGCGTCCCGCCGGGACGAGGATCTCGATGGGGGTGTCGTGCTCGACGAGCTCGGACACCGCGGTCCGCTCGGCGGGTCCGAGGGCGACTTCGGTCAGGATGAGGATCGGCGCCGTCATGGGATCAGACTAGCGGTCGCCCACCGAATCGC
>NZ_JBKZWT010000418.1:0-2589 GCF_047759905.1 Sinomonas sp. G460-2
CGGCGCGTCGGGCGAGACTCGCACTCACGGGGCCCGAGAAACGGGCTGGACCAGCCATAGCTCCCCGCGGCCCTCGCTCCCGGCGCGGGGTCAGTGGCTCGCGGCCGGGACCAGGACCCAGAGGACGGTGGCGGGCTCGTCCGCGGGATTGACCCACGTGTGCGGCTCGCGCCCGGGGAACGTGAGGGTGTCGCCCTCCTCGAGCTCGTAGCGGTCGTTGGTCATGACGAGGTGGATCCGCCCACGGACCACGTGCAGCACGTCCACGTCGCAGTCCACGGCATACAGCTCCGACTCCCCCGTGCCGCGCGGCGCGATCTCGGCCTGGATGACCTGCAGCCGGCGCTCCGAGCGCGCGGTCAGCAGCCGCTCGACGATCCCCTCGCCACCGAGCGAGATCTTCGGTGCCTCGCCGGCGCGCGTGAGATGGGTCTCCGGGGTCGCGAAGAGGTCGCCGATCGGAAGGGAGAGCACCTGGCACAGGGTCACGAGCGAGGCCACGCTCGGCGATGATTCGTCCCGCTCGACGCGGCTCAGGAAACCCTTGGAGAGACCGGCCGCCTCGGCCACCTGCTCGATGGTCATGCGCTGCGATTCGCGCGCCGCCCGAATCCTCGAACCGATCGCCACGGACACGTTGCTAGGCTCGACCGGCAGGGCTTTCATGGGCCGCCTCTCTGGGACTCGCGCGGCCCGACGAGCGTCGGCCGGATCACCCCAGTCTAGTGGAAACAGCCGATGCCCGTGAGGAATCCCACACCTCGCCGAGCGCCCACCGGGACCGCGAACGACGGCGGCGACCGGCTCCCGCGGCCGGCGCGCCGCCGCCGTGGCCAGCCCGCCAGATTCAGGTGAGCCGAACTCCTAGCCTGGGGTGGACCGGCCGAAAACCCGCGGAAATCCGGGCTAGAGTGCTGTGGGCAAAGGCGCCCGACGACGATCCACGCCAGCCCAGGAGCATCATGCCGACCCCCACCCCGGCACCAGAACAGCCGCGCCCCCAGCCCACGCACGCCGACTACCGGCGGTGGCGCCAGTACCTCGCCGACGAGAAGGCGGAGGCGGGGATCTACCGCGCCCTGGCCGAACGGCGCGAGGGCGAGGAGCGGGAGATCCTGCTCGGCCTCGCCGAGGCCGAGGGCCGCCACGAGGCGCACTGGAAGGGGCTTCTTGGCGAGCAGCTCGGCAAGCCGCGGCCGGCGTCCCTGCGCAGCCAGCTGCTCGGCTTCCTGGCCCGGCACTTCGGCTCGGTGTTCGTGCTCGCGATGGCGCAGCGCGCCGAGAGCCGCTCACCGTATTCGACTGATCCGTTCGCGACCCCCGCGATGGCCGCCGACGAGCGCATCCACGAGGAAGTGGTGCGCGGGCTCGCGATCCGCGGCCGTACCCGGCTTTCGGGATCGTTCCGGGCGGCAGTGTTCGGCGCGAACGACGGCCTCGTGAGCAACCTCTCGCTCGTCACGGGCATGGCCGCGTCCGGGGTCTCGAGCCACGTGGTGCTGCTCTCAGGCGTCGCGGGGCTCCTCGCCGGCGCGCTGTCCATGGGCGCGGGCGAGTACATCTCGGTGCGGTCGCAGCGCGAACTGCTCTCGGCCTCGCTGCCCACGCAGATCACGCTCACGGCCGCGCCTGCGCTCGACCTCAATCAGAACGAGCTCGTGCTCGTGTACAAGGCGCGCGGCATGAGCCAGGCGGCTGCGGAGCACCGCGCCGCGGAGCGCCTCGGCTACTTCACGTGCGACTGCGACCCGAGCCTCTCGCTCCAGCCTGAGAAGGCGAACGACGCGGACGAGCACGAGGCGATCGGCTCCGCATGGCAGGCGTCGGTGAGCAGCTTCTGCTTCTTCGCGTCCGGCGCGATCGTACCGATCCTGCCGTTCATCTTCGGGATGGTCGGGGTCCCGGCGCTGGTCCTCGCGGCGGTGCTCGTGGGGCTCGTGCTCCTCGGGACGGGCGCGATCGTGGGCCTGCTCGCGGGAGCGTCGCCGCTGTGGCGGGCCACCCGGCAGCTGCTCATCGGCTTCGGCGCGGCGGCGGTCACGTACGTGCTCGGCTTGATCTTCGGCGCGACCGTCGGCTAGCCGCCTCCCGGCAGGCTAGGCGAGGGCCGCGACCGCCTCCTCGACCGAGTCGACGAGGTACACCCGCCCGTCCATGCCGCGATCGCGGGCGAGGCTCGAAAGCAGGGGCCACGCGGGCAGCTCCTCCGTCCAGTGCCCGCGTCCCACGAGGACCATGGGCGTGATCGTCTCTGGCGTGCCGTAATAGTTCTCGCACGCGTCCTGGAAGACCTCCTGCACGGTTCCCGCCGCGCCCGGCAGGAACACGACTCCCCCGGTGCACTTCTCGAGCAGCACCGCCTCCCGGACGGCATTCGCGAAGTACTTGGCGATGTGCGTCGCGAACAGGTTCGGCGGCTCGTGGCCGTAGAACCAGGTGGGGATGCCGAGGCTCGGCGTCCCGCCCGGGTACAGTCCCAGGACCGCGAGCGCGGCCCGGGCCCACGCACTCACCGACGGCCGGAAACGAGGGACGACGGCGACGCGCCGGAGCGCGTCGTCGAGGGCATCCGTGGGGCTCGCCGAGAGA
>NZ_JBKZWT010000419.1:0-2574 GCF_047759905.1 Sinomonas sp. G460-2
GTCGCGGGCTGGTCGGTGAGGCTCGCGCCGCGCGGCCGCAAGCTTCCGCGCTGGGCCGTGGCCGCGTTCGCGGTCGCGTTCCTCGTGGGCTTCCTGGTCTGGATCGTGGCCGGTGGTCGCGACGCGACGCCATACATTTCGCTCGCGGGCCTCCTCGCGGGAGCGGTGACGCTCGCGGTCCCGCTCGTATTCGGCTCGCTCTCGGGCGTCTTGTGCGAGCGCTCGGGGATCGTCAACATCGCGATCGAGGGCCAGCTGCTCATGGGCGCGTTCAGCGCCGCCGTCGGCGCGACGGTCACGGGCAGCGTCTACGCGGGGCTCATCGCCGCCGCGGTCGCAGGCGCGCTCGTCTCGCTCGTGCTCGCCGTGGTGAGCATCAAGTACCTCGTGAACCAGATCATCGTCGGCGTTGTGCTCAACGTCCTCGTGGTGGGCTTGACCAACTTCCTGTTCTCGACGCTGCTCACGGCCAACCCGGACGGCCTCAACAAGCCGCCTCACCTGGGCAGCCTCGAGATTCCGGTGCTCGCGGACGTCCCGCTCATCGGGCCCATCCTGTTCCGCCAGTCGCTCGTGGGCTATCTCATGTACATCGCCGTGATCGTCGTGTACGTGGGTCTCTTCCACACGCGCTGGGGCCTGCGGGTGCGGGCGGTCGGCGAGCACCCCCAGGCTGCGGACACTCTTGGCGTCAACGTCAACCGCACGCGCTTTTGGAACACGCTCCTCGGCGGCGCGGTCGCGGGCATCGGCGGCTCGTTCTTCACGCTCGTCGCGGTGGACGCGTTCAGCAAGGAGATGTCCGCGGGCCGTGGCTACATCGCGCTCGCGGCGCTCATCTTCGGCCGCTGGAACCCCATCGGCGCGTTCCTCGCCTCGCTCCTGTTCGGCTTCGCTGACAACCTCCAGAGCGTCATCACGATCATCGGCTCGCCGGTTCCCAGCCAGTTCATGGCCATGCTCCCGTACGTCGTGACGGTCTTCGCCGTCGCCGGCCTCGTGGGGCGGTCGCGGCCGCCGGCCATGGAGGGCATCCCGTATGTCAAGGGCTGACGCGGCGGCTCCCGGCACGGACCGCGTCGACTGGGACGAGCTCGCCGCGCTCGCCCAGGGCGCCATGCGGCGCGCGTACGCACCGTATTCGCGCTTTCCCGTGGGGGCCGCGGCGCTCCTCGACGATGGACGCACTGTGGTGGGGTGCAACGTCGAGAACGCGTCGTACGGGCTCACGCTGTGCGCCGAGTGCACGCTCGTGGGCCAGATTCAGCTCGGCGGGGGCGGGCGGATCCGCGCGTTCGCGTGCGTCGATGGAAACGGCAGCGCGCTCATGCCCTGCGGGCGCTGCCGGCAGCTCCTCTATGAATTCCGCGCGCCGGGCATGGAGCTCATGACGACGCGCGGCGTCCGCACCATCGATGAGGTGCTTCCGGACGCCTTCGGCCCGGAGACCCTCGAGGAGCAGGGCCCAGATGAGCAGGGCCCAGATGAGCAGGGCCCAGACGCCGCGCGGAAGCCAGCCGCCCTCCGAGAGCCAGACGCCCCACGAAAGGAAGCACCGTGAGCCAGACGCGCCCTGCCGCCGAGCCCTTCGACGCCGTCGACGTCATCCGCACGAAGCGCGACCGCCGCGACCTCAGCGACGCCCAGATCGACTGGGTCCTCGACGCGTACACGCGCGGGATCGTCGCGGACGAACAGATGTCTTCCCTCGCGATGGCCATCCTGCTCAACGGCATGACGCACCGCGAGATCGCGCGGTGGACGGCGGCGATGATCGCCTCGGGCGAGAGGCTCGACTTCTCGGGACTCCGCGGCCCGGACGGGCGCACGCGTCCCACGGCGGACAAGCACTCGACCGGCGGCGTGGGGGACAAGATCACGCTTCCGCTCGCGCCGCTCGTGGCCGTGTTCGGCGTCGCGGTCCCGCAGCTCTCGGGTCGCGGACTCGGGCACACAGGCGGCACGCTCGACAAGCTCGAGTCGATCCCGGGCTGGCGCGCCGCGCTCACGAATGAGCAGATGATGGGGCAGCTGAGCGAGGTCGGCGCCGTCGTGTGCGCCGCGGGCAGCGGCCTCGCGCCCGCGGACAAGAAGCTCTACGCACTGCGTGACGTGACCGGGACGGTCGAGGCGATCCCGCTGATCGCGTCGTCGATCATGAGCAAGAAGATCGCGGAGGGAACGGGCGCGCTCGTGCTCGACGTCAAGGTCGGCTCCGGCGCCTTCATGAAGGACGAGGCGACGGCCCGCGAGCTCGCCGAGACGATGGTCGCGCTCGGCAAGGACGCGGGGGTCAACACCGTGGCGCTCCTGACGAACATGGCGACGCCGCTTGGGCTCACCGCGGGCAACGCGATTGAGGTCGAGGAGTCCGTCGAGGTGCTTGCGGGCGGCGGCCCCGAGGACGTCGTGGAGCTCACGGTGCGGCTCGCCGAGGAGATGCTCGTGTGCGCCGGCGTGCACGACGCCGATCCCGCCCAGGCGCTCCAGGACGGCCGCGCGATGGACGTCTGGCGGCGCATGATCGCCGCCCAGGGCGGGGACCCCGATGCGGCCTTGCCGGTCGCGAAGGAG
>NZ_JBKZWT010000042.1:0-20726 GCF_047759905.1 Sinomonas sp. G460-2
CCAGAAGTACGACGTCGGAGCGCACCTGACGTCGGGCCGGAACCAGATCGACGTGGTCCTCTCCGACGGGTGGTACCGCGGGCGGAACAGCGGCGCCCAGCGCAGGAACGTCTGGGGCGAGACGACGGCGGCGCTCGCCCAGCTCGAGATCGACCTCGCACCCGGGGAGCGGATGACCGTCGGCACCGGCGGCGACTGGGTCACGCTGCCCAGCCCCATCGTGAGGGCCGACCTCATGGGCGGCCAGACAAGCGACTTCCGCATCGACCCCGACCGCGCCGAGCCCGCACCGGTCCGCGTCGGCATCGTCTCGCCGCCGGCCCCCACACGCTCCCCCGCCGCACCCGTGCGGCGCGTCGAGGAACGCAAGCCGCTCTCCCTGACCACGCTGCGCGACGGCGTGTCGATCCTCGACGCCGGTCAGAACCTGTCCGGCTGGGTTCGACTCACGGACCTCGGCGCGCCCGGCACCGAGACGGTTCTCGAATTCGGCGAGCACCTCGACGCAGCCGGCAACCTGACCACCGCCCACCTCGACATGACTGCCAACGACGGCCGGAAGCTCGAGTTCCACCAGACCGACCGGGTCATCGCCGGCACACACGGTGACGTGTTCGAGCCCCGGCACACGGTCCATGGGTTCCGCTACGTGCGTATCTCCCACCCCGGCCGCGAGCTCTCCGCCGATGACTTCACGGTCGTCGTCGTCCATTCGGACCTCGAGCGCAGCGGATGGTTCCGCTGCAGCTCGCCCGATCTCGAACGCCTGCACGACGCCGCGGCGTGGAGCTTCCGCGGCAACATCGTCGACGTCCCCACCGACTGCCCCACCCGCGAGCGCGCCGGCTGGACCGGCGACTACCAGGTCTTCGCGCCCGTCGCGGCCATGCTCTACGACGTCAGCGGCTTCTCCCGCAAGTGGCTCCAGTCCGTCCGAGACGACCAGTGCGACGACGGCCTCCCGGCCGCCTTCTCCCCGGACTCGGCCCGCATCAAGCGGCACCCCGCGAACCCGTCCCGGGTCATGGGGGGCTCGGCAGGCTGGGGAGACGCGACCGTACTCGTCCCGTGGGCGATGTACGAGGCATACGGGGATCGGCAGGCCCTGGCCGAGAGCTGGGATTCCGCGACCCGGTGGGTCGACTACGCGCTCCAGCTCGCCGCCTCGCAGCGGCATCCCGCACGTGCGGCCCGCCCCGAGGCCGCGCTCCCCCACGAGTGCTTCATCTGGGACGCCCCGTTCCACTACGGCGAATGGTGCGAGCCCAAGAAGCGGCGGCCGGATGGAAGCCTCATCGACCCCATGGCCGACGACCCCTACACCTACATGAGCGCCGACCGCGGCGAGGTCGGCACCGCCTTCCTCTACCATTCCACGTCGACGCTCGCGCGCATCGCCTCGGTCCTAGGACGCGACGACGAGGCGGGCCGATACCGGGACCTCGCCGGAGCGATCAAGAACGCGTGGCGCACCGAATTCCTTGCCCCCGACGGCCGCACCCACGACGACACGCAAGCCGCCTACGTCAGGGCACTGGCCTTCGACCTCATCCCCGAGCCGCTCCGGGAGGCCGCAGTCGCGCGCCTCGTAGCGCTCATCCACGACGCCGACGACCGCGTCGGCACCGGCTTTCTCTCAAGCGGCCTGCTGCTTCCCGTCCTCGCGGAGAACGGGCACGCCGACCTCGCCTACCGTCTCCTCTTCCGCCGCGGCACTCCGTCGTGGCTGGGGATGCTCGACCGCGGCGCCACGACCATCTGGGAGGACTGGGACGGAGTCGACGAGAACGGCAACGCCCACGCATCGCTCAACCACTACAGCAAGGGCGCGGTCGTCCGCTTCCTCCACGAATACCTCGTGGGCCTCCGCCAGGCACCCGATTCGGTCGGTTGGGCGCGCTTCGAGATCCGGCCCCTCCTCGGCGGCGGCGTCACCTCGGCGAGCTTTCGCTTCATCTCGCCCCGCGGCGACATTGCGGTTTCGTGGGTCATTGACGACGGCGTCTTCCGCCTCGACTTCACGGTCCCGCCCGGGAGCACGGCCCACGTCACGATGCCAGACGAAACGACAACGCCCTACGGGCCCGGTCGCCACCTCGCTTCCTGCCCCGCCCCGATACCCAACCCCATCACGAGAATTGAGCGTTCACGATGAAGATCACCAGCGACGACTTCGGCCGAATCGACGTCTCCGACGTCCCGCTCCCCGACAACTTGTGCGACGCCAGCGCCACCTACACCTACTCCGGCAAGGTGTTCGTGCTGTATCGCTCGGACCAAGACCCCTACGGCGAGGATTGGTACCACGCGGCGGTGGTCGACGACGACGGCACCGACTTCACGAACATCTTCTCCGGCCAGATCCCCCAGCACGCCAAGGCGAACGGCATCCGCCACATGCCATTCGCGGACAACCGGCGCCTGCTCCTGGGCGACTACGTCCTCGAGTGCAGCCCCGACATCGACACCTGCACGAACGCCGAACTTGTGGCGGTCGAGTACCCCTGGGGGCTCGAAGAGGACCCGCTGACCACTCATCACTGGTCGGAGATCATCGTCTCCCCCGACAACGAGCACATCGCATGGACCATCCTGCGGAACGACATGGGTGCGGCCGTAGCCGTGGGACGGCTGCGGCGCACCGAGGACCGCTACATCATCGAGGACCCGGTGATCATCAGCAGCCCCGACGAGCTCGCGCACGACCCTGACCGGGAGGGCTATTTCGTTCCGCTGCCCGTGCGGGGCGGCGAGGTCAAGCAGTTTGTACGGGGCGGGGCGGCGATCTCGTCGGCTGGCGGAAAAGGTGGCTTCTTGCCCGATTCCGTCGTCCAGGACCTGGCGACGGAAGAGATGGTCCAGATCACCCGAACCCCGGGTTACGACGAGACGACAATTTTCTCGCCGGACGAGCGCCTCGGCCTCGTGATGACCTCACGCGCCTCGAAGCGCACCGATCCCGCGATCCTCGGGATGGTCCCGCGGCCGCATGCCCTCCTCTCGGGGATGAATCTGGCATGGGCCGTCTATCAGTACACCGTCTCCGGGGTACGCAGCTTCCGAGAGGGCAACGTCGGTCCCGTCTTAATCGACATCGAACGCTCGATGAACGAGCCCGGCTATGACGGCGTGCCGCTCAATAGCCCGGACGATTCCTGGGTCTATTGCTCCCCGATGTCTTGGCATCCATCGGGCAAGAAAGCCATGTGGCTGGAAATGCTCCGAGGCAGCGAGCGCGCTGGGGCGTATCGCCAGATGCGCCTCCGGACCGCCCACCTCCTCGACCACGAGCCGTCCGGGCCTGTGACCGCCCAACCGACGCCGCGAACGGTTCCCTACGGCATCACCGGAGCGACAGCGGAGCAAACGCTGCGGCAGCCGGCCGAGAGGGTTCGCTCGGGCCGGATCGCCGGCCAACACTCCGGGTACATCGAGTTCGAACGGCGGCCTGGCGACCTCGCCCGGGGGCGCGCTGCCTCCGCCACAACCACTTATGTGGGCTACAGCGACGACGGCCGATCCTTCTACAACGGCTACGAGCAGACGGCCAGTTCGTTCACGAGCGACACGGTCTATCGCGCCGACCTCGAGCTGACAGGCGAGCAGTCAGGCGAGATGCGGCTTCGCGCTACGTGGTCCAGCGTCCAGGAGGGAACGCGGCTGCTCTTCGGTCCGGCCGCCGACGGTCTGCCCAAGAGCCACGGCTTCGCGCGGTATGGCGATACCCGGATGAACATCGAGGATCTCGTTGAGTAGAGGAGGGGAGCGACGCGTGGTTGTTCCGGAATAAACCCGAGGTCCAGGACGTACCGTTGAAGCAGTCCCCCGCGTCGCGGGGACCCGCTCCAAGGGGGCCCTCATGGGCAGACTCCAGCGTCCCGCATCCATGGTCTTCAGCCTCGCGATCGCGCTCGCGCTCTCGGGCTGCTTCGGCCCTCCGGCAGCGTCTCCCGGCGCGAGTTCCTCATCCCCCTCGCCCGCAACGACTCAGAGCCCGTCGCCGACCGCAGCCCCGACCCCTCCGGCGACCGCTCCGCCGTCGTCCACCACACCAAGCCCGACGCCGACCTCCCCCGCGCCCTCCACGACGGCGGCACCGTCGTCCACGGGCCTGCCCGAACAACTCGCGCCGCTGACGATCTACTACGTCGCCGTGGGCGACAACGGCGCCTCGGGTCCCATGATCGGCTGCGGCGACAGCCTCGTCGCTACGCACACCGCGCCCGTCCGGTTCACCGACCAGGTCGGGCCCAGCATCCGGACCCTGTTGGACAACAAGAGCCGGTCCGTCGGCATGTCAGGCCTCGTGAACGTCCTCTCCCAATCGACGCTGGCCTACGTCGGAGGCAGCTTCGACGGCACCACCATCACCATCTACCTCACCGGACAGTTCATGCTGGCTGGCGAGTGCGACATACCCCGGGCCAAGGCGCAGCTCGAATTCACGGCAATGACGGCCGCGGGGGCCACCCGTGCGGCGGTCTTCGTCAATGGACGCCCGATCGACGAGGTGCTGAGCCTCAAGTAGGAGTTTCAGGTCTGGGTAGGGCCTGGTCTCAGGGCTAGGCGCGCATGCCGCGGATGATCGCGGCGTTGACCCGAAGGTAGGCGCGGTCGCGTTCCGCGCCCAGCAGCCCCGCAAGCACGGGCCCGGCGTTCTCGAGGATGGTCACGAGGGCGTGAATGCCGCGGCCCACGATCCCGTTGGTCGGCTCGCCGGGGAGCAGGACGCCGCATCCTGCCGCGTCGGGGTCAACCGCCTGCGGCACCCGCGGGATGCCCGGTGCACGGTCAGGGCTGTCGATGAGCGCCCACATCTCGTCCACCGGGGTCGCTGGTCCGAGGCGGTTGCGGGGGCCGCGCCACACGACGAGCGCGGTCCCCCGCGCTGCCGTGACCGCTTCGATGACGGTGCCGCTGAGCGGGTGGGGGTTCAGCGGGCGCGCGAAGACGTCGTCGAAGAAGTAGAGCTCCTGGCTGGCCCACCGAATCTCGGAGTAGCACCAGTCGTCGGAGAGAAATGCGCCCGCCGGTTGCGCCATGCGTTATCCCCTCGTCGCAAGGTGCGTAATTGCACTCATGGTACGAGCATGGACCCCATTCGCGGCAGAGGCGTAGTACCTCCCGCGAGTGGGTGTCGCTACCTCGCCTCGGCGAGTTGCCTACGCCAGTCGGCGGGGACGCGGCCTGCCGGGCCGGGCGCCGGCTGCGTGTCCGGATGGTGCCGCGGCGGAGGGAGCAGCGGTCCCCTCACAGGCCGCTCAGCGAGATAGTCCCAGAACCAGTCCTCGCCCGGCTCGAAGGTCTGGATGAACCGGTGCCCGGTGCCCTCGAAATGGCGGCGGGCATGTTGCGCGAGGGAATCATCGCAGCACCCGATGTGCCCGCAGTCGACGCAGCGCCGCAGGTGGAACCACCAGCCGCCTCCCTCATCGCAATCGAAGCAGCCCACGCCCGACGGCCCAGGAAAGTCCTCGGACCCCAGGCCGGTGATGTCCGAAGGATCCGCGCTCCGCTCAGCCATGGACCAACTCTATGCCGCCCGCACAAGGGCCTCGGGCGGCTCCGCGAAACACCAGCTGACGATCGCCTCACGCCGCAGGGAGCGCCTCCAAGTGCGTGCCTCGCCTCGAGGGGCTCGCGAACCTCGCACGGGCGAGCACGGCTGCCGCCGCCAGCATCATCGCGAAGCCCAACCAGTACGGCGCCGAGTGGGCCACCCCCGCGTAGAGCGCGCCGGCCACGAGCGGGGCGACCATGCCGATAGCCGAGTTGAGCGACTGCGTCATGCCGGCGAGCCAGCCCTGTTCGTCGTCGCCCACCGAGTTCGACATGACGCCGTCCATCGAGGCGGTCGCCGCGCCCTGGCCGGCGGCGAGGACGAGCGTGCCGACGATGAACAGCCACGGCTGCGCGAGCAGCGATCCGACGACCGCGAGAGCGAAGCATCCGAAGGCCTGCGCCACGACGCCAGAGACAATCACGCCGCGCTCGCCGATGCGGGGCAGAAGGAGGCCGAGGAGCGCTCCCTGAATGATGATGTCGATGATGCCGACAGAGGCCGTGAGCAGGCCCACCTCGGTGGCGTCCCAGCTGATCTGGTCGAGCGCGAGGACGCTGAAGTTGTTGACGAAGAACGCAAACGGGATCGTCACCAGGGCGAAGCCAAGAAGCAGTCCGCGAAGCTCCTTCCGCCCGAAGGCGTCCTTGAAGACCGCGAACGGATGGAGCGAGCGCAGCTCGAGCTTCGACGTGCGGTTCTCGGGGGCGAGGCTCTCGGGCAGGACGAAGATGCTGAGGGTCGCGATGAGCGCCGCGACGCCCGCCGTCACGAACACCGGCAGATCGAGGTTCACCGCCGCGAGCAGGCCGCCGAGTGCCGGACCGACCATAGTGCCGATGCCCGAGAGGGCGCCGAGCAGGCCGAACCGCTTCGCGCGCTGCTCGGGCGGCGTGATGTCAGCGAGGTAGGCGAAGAGCGCTGGCAGGTCGCCCGCGGTGGTGCCCTGGACGACGCGGCCCAGCAAGAGGACCCAGATCGACCCGCCAACGCCGAAGAGCAGGTATCCGAGCGCGGCACCGAAGGCGGCCACGATGATGACCGGCCGGCGGCCGAAGCGGTCCGACACTCGCCCCAGCAGCGGGGCCACAAGGAAGGCACACCCAGCGTTGACCGTCTCGAGGACGCCGACCCACAGCGCGAGGCTCCCCCCGCCGGGCACGTAGCGAAGCACCACGAACGGCAGGATCGGCAGGACGATCGTCATTCCCGCGGTGGTGAGCATCGTCAAGACGATGAGCATGATCCAGGCGCGACGCGGGCTGCGCGGCTGGATCGTGGCCTCGCGAGAGGCGGTCGTGTCAGCTGAAGTCATGCCATAACTGTATCAATACCAGTTTTGATGTCAATTCAGTTTTTGAGTCGATCCAGTAGAGTGGAGACATGACTGACGCTGACACGATGGGCCGGCGGGAGCGGAAGAAGGCCGCAACCCGCAAGGCGATCTCCGACGCCGCGACCGCACTCTTCCTCGAGCGCGGCTTCGACAAAGTGAGCATCCGCGAGATCGCGGAGAAAGCGGACGTCTCCCCGACGACCGTCTTCGCCCACTTCCCCCAGAAGGAGGCGCTCGTCTTCGACGAGGACGACGACCAGCGCGAGCAACTCGTCGCCGCCGTCCGCGACCGGCCCACGGGCACCACGATCACGCGGGCGCTGCGCGACTACTTCGCCTCCGAGCTCGCGAACACAGCACCCGAGCACGACGACGAGACGGTGCGCCGCTTCATGACGTTCATCGACGAGACACCCGCACTCGCCGACTACGCGCAGCGCATGTGGGTGCGGCACGAGGACGCCCTGGCGGCCGCCATCGGGGGCGAATTCGGCCTCGCCGAGCCGAGCGCCGAGATCCGTGCCTACGCCCGCTTCGTCATCCAGATCCAGCTGCTCGTGCTGGGCAGCCCCGACCCGATCCCCGTGCTCGACGCCGCGTTCCGCGTGCTCGACGCGGGTTGGGTCCACTACGCCAAGCAGCTCTGAAAGACCCATGGAAAACCGTTGACAAGCTTGCGCAAGCCATTCCATACTCGCTTCAGGAGATCCGTATCGGTCAAGGAGTAGTGATGACTGCGACACTCACCGACGTTGCGAGACTGGCTGGCGTTTCGCTCGCGACGGCGTCCCGCGCCTTCAGCGATCCAGGCCGACTCGCCGCGGAAACCCGGCAGAGGGTGATCTCGGCGGCCGAGGCGCTGGGCTACGCGGCGTCGGCCCCGACCGGAAGCCGGACCTTTGGGGTGATCGTTCCCGATGTCTCGAACGCCGTCTTCGCGGTCCTCTTGAAGGCCTTGCAGGAGCGAGCGTGGCCGGGCCACCACCGCATGGTCCTCGCCGACACCGCCGAATCGGTCGACAGAGAACGCGAGCACCTCTCCTCCCTCGCAGCCTCTGTCGACGGCCTCATCCTGTGCTCGCCGCGTCTGCCCGCCGGGGAGATCCGCGAGCTCGTGGGCCAGACCCCTCTCATCGTGATCAACGGCGAGGCCGAAGGCGCCACGAGCGTGCTCATGGACGCCGACGCGGGGCTCCGCCAGGCCGTCGAGCATCTCTTCGCGCTTGGCCATCGCCGCTTCGCCTACGTACCGGGGCCGGCGTCGTCGTGGGCCAACCGCCAGCGCCTGGACGCAGTGACGCGCCGCTGCGAGGAATGGGGCGTTGAGCTCGTCACCGTCGGGAACCAGAACGCAACGGTCGACGGCGGCCTGGCCGCCGCCGCTTCGGTCGTCGCCAGTGGCGCCACCGCCGTCATCGCGTACAACGACCTCGTAGCGGTGGGGCTCCTCGCGGGTGCCCGAACCCTCGGCTATCACTGCCCGGAGGACCTGAGCGTGGTCGGCATCGACGACCTCGACATCGCCGCGGCCGCCGAACCCGGCCTCACCTCCGTGCGCGTCGCCATTGAAGGCAGCGGCACGCTCGCGCTCGACCTGCTGCTGAAGGAGCTCTCAGGCAAGGCCACGCCGTCAGAGTCCGTGCATCTCGGTTCGCAGCTCATTGTGCGCGGCTCGAGTTTCTCGGCGCGCGGCGCGGGCCGCGACCTCCAGGGGACCCGGGCATGAGGGTCGTCATCGCGGAGAGCAACCTGCTCCCTCACCGGCTCCTCCTCGAGGAGCTGCTGCCGGCGGGCACGGCGACCTCGTGGCATGACGCGTGGGAGGAGCAGGCGCTCGTCGAGGACCTCGGCGATGCCGACGTCTACGTTGGCCCCCGTTTCACGGCCGCCATGGGAGCGGCGGCCGGGCAGCTCCGGCTCGTCCACGTGGCCGGCGCGGGCTACGACGGGATCGACGCGAGCGCCCTCCCGGACGGCTGCGCGTGCGCGAACACGTTCCACCACGAGTCCTCGATCGCCGAGCACATCGCGGCGGTCCTCGTGGCGCTCCGCCGCAACCTGGTCGGCCAGGACGCGGCCCTCCGTCGCGGAACGTGGACCTCGTCCGTCTATTCACGGTCCATCCATCAGCCGGAGACCCTGCGCGGCTCGACCGTGGCGTTCCTCGGTTTCGGTCACATCGGCCAGGCCGCGTGGAACCTCCTGCGCGCGTTCGGCGCCGAGGGCATCGCGATCACCCGCAGCGGCGGGGTCGACGCTGACGCACAGGGCCTCCTCTGGGCCGGACCGACTGCACGGCTCGGCGAAGCCCTCGCCGCCGCGGACATCCTCGTGGTGAGCATCCCGCTCAGCGAGGAAACCGCGTCGGTGATCGGCGCCGTCGAACTCGGCCAACTCGGACCCAACGGCCTGCTGGTCAACGTGGCCCGCGGCCCGGTCGTCGACGAGACGGCACTGTACGAGGCCCTGCGCGATCGCCGGATCGCGGGCGCCGCGATCGACGTCTGGTATCAGTACCCCGGCCCCGACGGGCGATCCGAGCCGTCCAGACTTCCGTTCGGCCGCCTCGACAACGCGATCCTCACCCCGCATTCGTCCGGCGTGACCGCCGAGACCTTCCGCGGCCGCGTCCGCGACATCGCCGAGAACATCACCCGGCTCTCTCGAAACGAACCCCTCAAGAACGTTGTGATCACCAGATGACCCGCAAGATCACAGGCGTCAACGTGCTCGTCACGAGCCCGTCGCGCAACTTCGTCACGCTCAAGATCACCACAGACGACGGCATCGTCGGCTGGGGCGACGCGACACTCAACGGCCGCGAACTCTCCGTGGCGAGCTACCTCCGCGACCACCTCGCGCCCGCGCTCCTGGGCCGCGACGCCGACCGCATCGAGGACACGTGGCAGTTCTTCTATCGCGGCGCGTACTGGCGCCGCGGCCCCGTGACCATGGCGGCGATCGGCGCCGTCGACCTTGCCCTGTGGGACATCAAGGGCAAGGCGCTCGGCGTCCCCGTGTACCAGCTCCTCGGCGGGGCGGCGCGGGACAAGGTCCTCACCTACACCCACGCGACGGGGTGGGACCTTCCGGAGCTGCTCGACTCCATCGAACGACGGCGGGAGCAGGGCTTCCGCGCGGTCCGCGCCCAGTCGGGGGTGCCGGGACTCGACAAGGTCTACGGCGTCACCCGCGGCGCGGCAGGCTACGAGCCCGCAGGCCGCGGCGGGGGCCCCGCCGAGGAGGTCTGGGACACCTCGGCGTACCTGCGGCACGCGCCCATGATCCTCGGGGCCGTCCGCGAACACGTGGGCCCCGAGCTCAAGCTCCTCCACGACGTGCACCACCGCCTCAACCCGACCGAGGCGGCCCGGCTCGCGAAGTCGCTCGAGGAGGTCGACCTGTTCTGGCTCGAGGACGTCACGCCCGCGGAGAACCAGCGTCTCCTGCGAGCCGTCCGCGCCCAGACCACCGTTCCGCTCGCCATCGGCGAGGTATTCAACACGATCTGGGACTGCGAGGCGCTTCTCACCGAGCGGCTCATCGACTACATCCGCACGGCCGTGGTCCACGCGGGCGGGATCTCCCACGTCCGCAAGATCCTGGCCCTCGCGGAGGTGTACCAGGTCAAGGGCGCGCCGCACGGTCCGTCCGACGTCTCCCCAATCAGCCTTTCCGCGTCGCTCCACGTGGGCCTCGCCACCACGAACTTCGGCATCCAGGAGTACATGGGCTACGAGCCGCTCGTCTCCGAGGTCTTCCGCAGCAGCTACACGTTCAAGGACGGCTACCTCCACCCGGGCGACGAGCCCGGCCTCGGCGTCGAGGTCGACGAATCCGCCGCCGCGCGCTTCCCCTATTCCCCCGCCTACCTGCCGATCGCGCGCGATCTCGACGGCACCATGAAGGACTGGTGAGCATGGCTGAGCGTTCCGCGCTTCCGCGCCTTTCAGCAGCGTACGACGGCGCGCCTCGCCACGGCGGGCTGCGTCCCGGGATCGTCCATCTCGGCTTGGGCAACTTCCATCGGGCGCATCAGGCCGTCTACACCCGGGCCGCGCTCGATGCGTCGAGGGCGGGAGGGGCGGTTGGGGCGGGCGGAGATGAATGGGGAATCGTCGGAGTCGCGAACCGGTCTGCGGCGGTCCCGGACGCCATGCACGCCCAGGACCTCCTGTACACGGTCGTCGAGATCGCGCCCGAGGGCCAGCGGTTCTCGGTACCCGGCGTGCATACGGACGCGTTCACGGCGGCCGGCGATCCCGAGCGCGTGGTGGCGTCGATCGGGGCCTCCGGGACCCGCATCGTCTCGCTCACCGTGACCGAGAACGGCTACTGCTACAGCCCGCGCACAGGGCACCTCGCGGTCGACGATCCCGCGATCCGACGCGACGTGTCCGATGCGGCGCGGCCCTCGACGCCCATCGGGCAGATCGCGCGGGGGCTGCAGTCACGGGCCCGGTCCCACGGCGAGCCGATCACGGTGCTGAGCTGCGACAACCTCGCGGACAACGGCCACCACACTGAGCGGCTCGTGCGGGAGTTCGCCGGGCTGCTTCCGGAGGCCGAGGCCGCCGAACTGCTTGCGTTCATCGCGGACCGGGTCACGTTCCCGTCGACGATGGTGGACCGGATCGTCCCCGCGACAACCGACCACTACCGCCGGCTCGTGGCCGATCGGCTGGGCTACGTCGATGACGTTCCCGTGCCCGCTGAACCGTTCAGTATGTGGGTCCTCGAGGAGCGCTTCGCCGCCGGACGGCCCGCATGGGAAGCCGGCGGGGCCGTGTTCTCGGACGAGGTCTCCCGCTACGAGGAGCTCAAGGTGAGGCTCCTCAACGGGACGCACTCGCTCATCGCCTATCTCGGCGCCCTCTCCGGAGCCGCGACGATTCCGGAGTCCGTTCGTCAGGCACCGATCGAGGCAGCGGCGCGAGCGGTGCTGCGCGACGAATACCGGCCCAGTGTGACGGCCCCGCGTGGCGTCGACCTCGACGCGTACGAGGAGGATCTCTTCACGCGCTGGCGCAACACTGCGCTCGGGCACAGGACGAGCCAGGTCGGTTCGGACGGCTCGCTCAAGCTCCGCCAGCGGATCCCGGTCCCGGCACTCGCCGCGCTCGACGCCGGCCGGATGCCGCATTTCCTTGCCCTCACCGCCGCTGCCTACCTCGCGTGCCTCGCCCCGCTGCCCGGCTTCGACCCTGGCCCCCACGCTTGGGCCATGGTGGACCCAGCGCGCGGTGCGCTCGCGCAGGCAGCCGAGCGCTCGTCGTCGTCCGCCGACCTGGCCCGCCGCGTCCTCGGCGAGCAGCATCTGCTAGGCGAGGAGCTCGCGGGCCGGGACGCGTTCATCGAGCGCACCGGCGAGCTCCTCGACGTCATCCGCGCCCATGGCGCGCCCGCCGCCGCTGCAGAGGCCGGCGCCGCGCATCACCACACGGCCTGACCAACACCCCGACCGCCTGACCAGCACCGAGGAGGGCTCCCCCAGCAACCACACCCTGGCAACTGTCCGGAATACCAGACACATCCCACTCGTCCGCCTGACAACCCGACCACACCACCCCACACACACAACACCGCACAGCACGTCGTTCCATTCAAAGGAGTCTGGACATGACCTCAACACCCGGCCACGCCGCCGTCGACCGCTCCCCCGTCGACCAGTCGAAGGTGCGCAAGGCAGCCCTCGCAGGGCTCGTGGGCACCACGCTCGAGCTCTACGACTTCGTCATCTACGGCACGGCCTCGGCGCTCATCTTCAGCAAGCTGTTCTTCCCGAATGTCTCCCCGGCCGCCGGGCTGCTCGCGAGCTTCAGCACGTTCGCGGTCGGCTTCCTGTTCCGTCCCGTGGGCGGCGTGTTCTTCTCCCACTTCGGCGACCGGCTCGGGCGCAAGTGGGTGCTCGTGACCACCCTCCTCCTCATGGGCGGCTCGACCCTCGCGATCGGCATCCTCCCCACCTTTGACCAGGTGGGGCTGTTCGCCCCGATCCTGCTCGTGCTGTGCCGCGCCCTTCAGGGCTTCGGCGCCGGTGCCGAGCAGTCCGGAGGCGCCACGCTGCTCACTGAATCCGCGGCCCCCGGGACTCGCGGCCGGCTCGCTTCGCTCATCATGGTCGGCGCCGCCGCCGGCACCGCGCTGGGTGCCCTCGTATGGATCGCCGCTCAGGCCATGGCCCCGCACGACATGATGTCGTGGGGCTGGCGGCTCATATTCATATCCAGCATCCTCGTCACGATCGCGGCCATGATCATGCGGCGCAAGCTCGAGGAATCCCCCGTCTTCGAGGAGATCAAGCAGGAGCGCGACGAGCCGCCGGCACCGCTGCGCGAGGTGGTCCGCCACGGCAAGGCGAACGTGTTCCGGGTCATCATGATGAACCTCGGCGTGAGCACGCAGTCCTACACCATCCAGGTGTTCATGGCGTCGTACCTCATCACCGTGGTCAAGACCGACCCCAAGTACATTCCGATCGTGCTCTTCATCGGCTCGCTGTGCGGCGGGGTCGCGGCGGTCGCGTTCGGGACCCTGTCCGACCGCATCGGGCGGCGGCGCGTCACCTCGCTCATCACCGGCGTCCTCGTCCTGTTCCCCGCGCCCGCGTTCCTCCTGCTGACCACGGGCGATCCGGTAGCGATCCTGCTCGTCGTCGTCATCGGCTTCATGCTCGCGTGCCAGGGCGTGGTCGGCGTGCACATGAGCTACTTCCCCGAGGTCTTCGGCAGCCGCTACCGGTACGCGGGCGTGACGCTCGGGCGCGAATTCTCGGCGATCATCGGCGGCGGCATCGCGCCCATGATCTGCGCGGGGCTCCTCGCCGCCTTCAACAACTCGTGGATACCCGTGGCGATCTACATGGGCGTGACCATGCTCGCGAGCTTCATCGCCACGCGGATGACTCCCGAGACGCTCAACCGCGACCTCACCGACCCAGAGGACGCGACCTTCCGGGGCGCCGTGTCCGCGGCGGGCGCGGCACCGGCTGTGGCCGGTCGGGCTTGAGCGATCGGAACGTGCCCGTCGCCACGCTCGGGTAGCCGGCACTCTCAGGGGAGCCGGCTACCCGTTCCGATCCAAGCTCGCGATCGGCTCGGGTCGATGCCCTTGCTGCCTGGTCAGGCGCTCACGGGCATTGTGCTCGACCAAGATCGGGACGTAGTCCCTGATCGGGCCGGTCATTTCGGAGCTGGCGGCGCTCACGGCACTGGCCACGGTTTCCTCGCCGAGTTCGGGGAAACGCTTCGTGAGCCGGGACCGCACACTCTCAAGAGCCTGGGCTTCACTCTGCTGCATCCTTCAATGGTCCTCACTCAGCCGTGTTCCGCAACCCCCGCCGGTGGACGACTGCCGCGCACGCTCACCTCAGCCGTACCCGCGTCGAAGGGGCTCTTGAGGGAGTGTGCTTCGATGAGCTTCCCGGCCATCACCCGCGCCCGCGCCGCCGCCTCGGCGTCCCCTTCGACGGCGGTGACGAGCGCCCCTCGGGCAATGATCTGGAAGGAGCGGGTGAACTCGACTGGGCTGTCCAGGCCGGATTCCGCAACCGCGGCTGCGACACGGGCTCTGCTGCGGTCCAGGAACTCCACGACGGCAAGCCGCAGAGAATCCGTCGGCTCGAGCTCGTTCAGCACGCGAAGGATCGACGAAAGCGCGACCACGCTCCGCCTCGACCACTCGTCAAAGACATCGAAAACCGCAAGGAGCCCTTCCGCACCTGCCAGCCCACCATCAGCCTTGGCCGTTTCGACCAACGCGCCGAGGTTCTTGAGGCCGTGCTCGAGGTAGGCGACGACAACCTTTTCCTTCGAGCCGAAGCGCTGATAGAACGTGGACTTGCTGGCCTGCGCCTTCGCCACGATGCCCTCGACGCTGACGTCCAGCAGGCCATGCTCGTCAAAAAGCTCGAAAGCCGCGGCGAGGATCCGCTCGCCAGGATCCTCAGAGGTCACCGCTGGAGTCATGTATGACGACGGTAGTCGGCTTTCCCCACTGCATCTTCACCTCAAAGGGTGGTGCTTTCCCCCTCGCGGGAGCATAGGGTTTTGAACCGTGGGTGCGATCAGGGTGGCGTTGGTCAATGACTACGAAGTCGTGGTCCGGGGACTCCAGGCGATGCTCCGGTCCTATGCCGACGTGCTGCACGTCGTGGAACTCGACGCGAGCGAGGACGTCGCACAAGCCGTGGACATCACTCTCTACGACACCTTCGCCGCACCCCAAGGCGATCGCGAGGAGGTCCGTCAGCTGGCCTCCAACCCTCTCTCGGGCAAGGTCGTCGTCTACACGTGGGACCTCGATTCGGCCAGGGCCGCTGCAGCGCTGGCCAACGGCGCCAGCGGGTATCTGTCCAAGGGCCTGACTGCGGGCCAATTGGCCGCTGCCCTGCAGGATCTGCACGGCGACGATCCCCAGGCTCGCGTGCTCCTCGAAGGTTCGGCCAGGACGATCGGCGGGGACTGGCCAGGCCGAGAAGAAGGCCTCACCCAGCGGGAATCCGAGGTCCTGGCCCTCATCACCCAGGGCCTCAGCAACGCCGCCATCGCCGATCGCACTAGCCTCTCCCCCAACTCCGTGAAGACCTATATCCGCAGTTGCTACCGGCGCATCGGGGTCAGCAGCCGCTCGAACGCCATCCTCTGGGGCATCGACCACGGCTTCCGGCCCGATCGACGGCGGATCATTCCTCCGCCGGCGGAGGAACCGAAGCGCTCTGTCTGATTTAGCTCGCCCCGCGGTGCGCCTCGTCGAGCAGGCGCGCGCAGCGGATGAAGCCCAGGTGCGAATACGCCTGCGGGTGGTTCCCCAGATGCGTTTCCGTCGCGGGATCGTATTCCTCCGGGAGGAGCCCAGTCGGCCCCATGAGCGCGGCGAGGCGCGCGAAGAGGTCCTCGGCGTCGTCGACACGCCCCACCGCGAGGAACGCTTCAATGAGCCACGCCGTGCACAAGTGGAACCCGCCCTCGAGACCCGGCAGGCCGTCGTCGTACGTGTAGCGGAACACGGTGGGGCCCACGCGCAGCTCCCGTTCAACGGCGGCGACTGTCGCGAGGAAGCGGGGATCGAGCGGGTTGATGAGTCCGGTGAGCCCCACGTGCAGCACGGCGGCGTCGAGGTCGGGACTGTCGTAGGCGACCGTGAACGCTCGCGCGCCGTCGTCCCACCCTTCGGCGAGCACCTCCGAACGGACGACGGCGGCGAGCGGCTCCCAGCCGTCGTCGGGCCTTCGCTCATGGCGGCGGGCCACGCGGAGCGCACGGTCGAGCGTGACCCAGCACATCGTCTTCGTGTAGACGTGGTGCCGCGGGGCGCGCCGAGCCTCCCAAATGCCGTGGTCCGGTTCGTGCCACCGAGCCGCGACCGCGGCAGCCATCTGGACGAGGATCCGCCAGTGGGCATCGGGCAGCTCGCCGGTGCGCTCGGACAGCGCGTCGATGAGCTGCGCCACGGGGCCGAACACGTCGAGCTGCACTTGGTGGTCAGCGGCGTTGCCGATGCGAACGGGCCGAGAGCCGGCGTATCCCGGAAGGTGCTCGATCGACGCTTCAGTGGAGAGCGGCGCGCCGGTCACGGAGTAGAGCGGGTGCAGCCACTCGGGCCCGGGAGCCGAGGCGAGGATCCGGCCCAGCCACGCGAGGAAGCCGTCCGCCTCCTCCGTGGAGCCGAGCTCGACGAGCGTCAACACCGTGAGCGACGCGTCGCGAAGCCAGCAGTAGCGGTAGTCCCAGTTCCGCGTGCCGCCGATCCCCTCCGGAAGCGACGTGGTGGGCGCGGCGAGCACCGCCCCGGTCGGCTCGTGGACGAGATGGCGGAGGGTCAGTGCCGACCGGACCACGAGCGAGGGCTTGACCGCCGGGATCTCCAGCCGCTGGACCCACGCTCGAGCGGCCCGGGCGACGTCCTCGCGGCGCTCGGGCTCCGCGGCCGGATCGGGCTCGTGCACCTCCGGGTCGCCGCAGCGCAGTGTGAGGACGACCGGCCCCTGGGAGAGGTCCACCTGGCCGGTCGCGGAAGCGTGGCGACCGTCGCTCTCGATCGCGAAGCGCACGCCGGGCGCGTGCAGGACGATCGGCTCAGACGTTCCAACCACGTGGAGCACGTCCCCGCGAGGCTCGATGGCGCAGGGCGCCCCCGCGTAGTCCGGCCGTGGGGCGAACACGATCCGCGCGGTCCCAGAGCCCGAAAGAACCCGCACGAGCTGGGTGATGCCCTCAGGCGAGGGCTCGAGGTAGTCCGTCACCGCGACGTCGGCCCAGCGGGTCTCCACAATCATCGTGTTGTCGACGTACCGCTGGCCGAGGAGCCGCGATGCGGCGACCGGGCCGGCGGAGAAGTGCCCGGCCGGATCTCCGCCGAGGACATGCGCGAAGAGGGAACCGGAATCCGGCAGCGGGTGCGTCAGCCAGCAGATGGTGCCGTCCGGAGTCACGAGGGCCGTCGAGCTCCCATCCCCCAACATCGAGTGCCGCTCGAGGGCGACGGCCTCCTCGCCGAAGAGCCACGCTCGCCGCAACTCGAAAAGCACCGCCAGCAAACGGGCGAAGGCGTCGGGGTCGCGCAACTGGTGACGCGCCGTCGTCGCCCGCGGCCCCACGTGAAGCCCAAGGTCCGGCCCGCGCAGCGTCCCGAGCGCTCCCTCGTCGCTCGCGGCGTCCCCCGCGAACAGCGCGGCGCTCACTCCGAGCTGGGCACGCAGCTTGTCGAGCGCGGCGCCCTTGGCCGGCGGCAGCGCGCAGAGGTCCACGACCGTCCCGTCCTCGATGAAGGACAGGCCATATGCCGCCGCGACTTCGCGGGCGACGGCGGTCGCGACCTCAGCAGCGCCCGGATCGGCCTCGCGTCGGTGCACCGCGAACGCCGCTGGCTTGCGTTCGAAGGCGAGGCGGTGTTCCGTCACGAGCCGCTCCGCCTGCGCGACGCCAAGCCTCGCCGTGAGCCGCTCCACCAAGGCGTTCCCGGCGAGCTGGAGGACGCCTTCCGTGGCCTGCGGGATCGTATACGCGAAGGCCATGTCGAACTCGTGGCCGTGCGAGCCGACCAGGTGGATCTCGGCCGGCAGCCGAGAAACGGCGGCGAGATCCCGCAGGGAGCGGCCCGAGATCACGGCCGCGTGGGTGTTCGGGAGAGCCGCGAGGGCGCGCAGCGCGACGGCTGCGCTGTCGAGCGGGAGCGTCTCCGTAGTCTGGCCGTCCACGGGCGTGAGGGTGCCCCCGTAGTTGCACGCGACGAGGAGCGAGGGCTGCCTCGCCAGGAGCTTGAGCTCGGCCATGAGGCCGGGGCCGATTCCGTCTCCGTCGTTCTCGCCCAGCAGGTACGGGCGGAGAAGTCCCAACGGCAGCGAGCCGCCGAGCAGCGCCGATTCAGAGACCGTCCGGTTCAGGGGTGTTGCCATGTGTGTGCCTCCGCTCGCCCCGCCTGCGCTCCAGTGTGGGCGGGAGGGATTTCGGCTGGACGGCGCGGGTGTTGCGCCCGCGTAAAAGGCGTCGGCTGATGCCTTCAAGATCTCGGCCACCTCCTTGTCGGACCCCCACAAGATGGGTCACTGCCGCCGCGGATACCGTCAGGGCATGACCCCGTACGCCATCCTGGACACCGCCCGCGAGCAAGTCCTCGAACGAGGCGAAGGCCTCAGCGAGGCCCAGATCCTCGAGGTCCTCGGCCTCCCCGACGAGGCGATCCCCGCAGCGTTGCAGCTCGCGCACGAGGTCCGGCTCGAACACTGCGGCGAGGATGTCGAGGTAGAGGGGATCATCTCGATCAAGACCGGCGGATGCCCCGAGGACTGCCATTTCTGCAGCCAGTCCGGGCTATTCGACTCGCCCGTGCGTGGAGTGTGGCTCGACGTCCCGGAGCTTGTGAAGGCCGCCAAGGAGACCGCCGCGACGGGAGCCACGGAGTTCTGCATCGTCGCCGCCGTCCGCGGCCCGGACGTCAAGCTCATGAACCAGATCAAGTTCGCGATCGAGCGGATCAACGCCGAGGTGGACATCAACATCGCGTGTTCGCTCGGCATGCTCACGCAGCGGCAGGTCGACCAGCTCACCGAATGGGGCGTGCACCGCTACAACCACAATCTCGAGACCGCCCGCAGCTACTTCCCCGAGGTCGTCACGACGCACACCTACGAGGAGCGGCTCGAGACGTGCCGCATGGTCAAGGACGCGGGGATGGAGCTGTGCTGCGGCGCCCTCCTCGGCATGGGCGAGACCGTCGAGCAGCGCGCCGAGCTCGCCGCCCAGCTCGCCGCGCTCGAGCCGGACGAGGTCCCGCTCAACTTCCTCAACCCGCGTCCCGGCACTCCGCTCGAGAACCAGCCGATCATGGACGGCAAGGACGCCCTCCGCGCCATCGCCGCGTTCCGCCTCGCGATGCCCCGCACCGTCCTTCGGTACGCCGGCGGCCGCGAGCTGACGCTCGGCGACCTCGGCACCCGCGACGGCCTCCTCGGCGGGATCAACGCCGTGATCGTGGGCAACTACCTCACGACGCTCGGCCGGCCCGCGACGGCGGACCTCAACCTGCTTGTCGAGCTCAACATGCCCATCAGGGAAATGCAGAAGACCCTGTGATGAAAGAGGTCGCGAGGGCGGGCGAGTTGTTCTGCGGTCACTGCGGCCAGCCCTCAGTGCGCCAGCCCGCCGAAGCCGGCGGCAGCACGCCGTCGTCCGCGGCACTGCCATCGAATGCCCACGAGCGCTGCTGCCAACGGCTCTCGCTCGAGCCGCCGCGCTACTGCGCGGCGTGCGGGCGGCGCATGAAGGTCCAGGTGGCGCCGCTGGGCTGGCGGGCGGAATGCTCCCGGCACGGGAGCCTGACATCGTGAGCGCGGCGAATCTCATCGACCGCGACCGCGCGTGCCTCTGGCACCCCTACGCGCCCGCCTCGCCGACGCTTCCGCTGTGGGCGGTCGAGGACGCGAGCGGCGTCCGGCTTCGGCTCACGGACGACGGCGGGGCTCGCCACGAGGTGGTCGACGCCATGTCCTCGTGGTGGTCGGCAATCCACGGCTACCGGCACCCGGTGCTCGACGAGGCCGCCGGGCGGCAGCTCTCGCGCTTCAGCCATGTCATGTTCGGCGGGCTCACGCACGAGCCCGCGGTCGTGCTCGCCGAGCGGCTCGTCGCGATGGCTCCGGCGGACCCGTCGCGGGCCTCGCTCGCCCGGGTCTTCCTGGCCGACTCGGGCTCGGTGTCCGTCGAGGTCGCGCTCAAGCTCGCCGTGCAATACCAGTCGGCTCGCGGTCGGCCGCGTCGGCAGCGGATCCTGAGCATCCGGGGCGGCTACCACGGCGACACTGCGGGGGCGATGTCGGTGTGCGACCCCGTTGACGGGATGCACTCCGCGTTCGCGGGACTGCTCCCGCGCCAGGTCTTCGCGCCACGGCCGCCGGCCGCGGCGACTGCGACAGCTGAGAGCATCGAAACCTGGCGGGACGCGGTCGAGGATCTGGCTCGACTGCACTCCGACGAACTCGCGGCCATCATCGTCGAGCCCGTCGTGCAGGGAGCGGGCGGGATGTTCGTGTACCCGCCCGAGTGCGTACGGATCCTCCGGGAGGTCGCGGACCGGCACGGGCTCGTGCTCATCCTCGACGAGATCGCCACGGGCTTCGGACGCACCGGTGAGCTGTTCGCCGCGTGGCACGCGGGCGTTGTCCCGGACATCCTGTGCGTCGGCAAGGCCCTCACGGGCGGGTACCTCACTCTCGCCGCGGTGCTATGCAGCGACGAGATCGCGCGCACCGTCTCCGCAGGCGGGGTCGGAGCTCTCCTCCACGGCCCGACGTTCATGGCGAACCCGCTCGCGTGCGCCGTCGCGAAAGCGAGC
>NZ_JBKZWT010000420.1:0-2574 GCF_047759905.1 Sinomonas sp. G460-2
GTTCCGCCGCGTCGCGACGGCGCTGCGTCACGGGGCCGCGGCCGTGATCCCTGCGGTGCCGGTCGTCGACACGATCAAGAGCGTCGCCGCGACGGTCGGGGAGTCCGCGTACTTGGCCGATGAGATCGTGACCGGGACCCCCGCGCGCGAGCAGCTGCGCGCCGTCCAGACCCCCCAGGGCTTCGACGCCGAGACCCTCCGGCGCGGGCACGAGACGGCCAGCGGGTGGCCCGCCGAGCGCGCCGCGGCCATCACGGATGACGCGATGCTCATCGAATCTCTCGGCCTGCCCGTCTACGTGGTCCCGGGCGACGCCCGCTCGCTCAAGATCACCACCCCCATGGACCTACGTCTCGCCGAGATGCTCGTCGAGGGAGCCCGCACGCCCCAGGAGGCCCCGTGACAATTCCCCGCACCGGAATCGGCGTCGACGTGCACGCGTACGCCCCCGAGGATGCCCCCCAGCCGCTGTGGCTCGGCGGCCTCCTGTGGGAGGGGGAGCGCGGCCTCGCGGGCCACTCGGACGGAGACGCCGTGGCCCACGCAGCCGCCGACGCGCTCTTCTCCGCCGCTGGCCTCGGCGACCTCGGCACGCATTTCGGGACCGATCGGCCCGAGTACGCGGGCGCTTCCGGGGTGAGGCTGCTCGCGGAGGCCGCGCGGATCGTGCGCGCGGCGGGATTCGAGATCGGCAACGTCGCCGTCCAGCTCGTGGCCCAGCGCCCGGTGTTCTCGCCCCGCCGGGACGAGTCGCAGCGCGTGCTGAGCGAGGCCACGGGCGCGACCGTGACGGTGTCCGCCACCACGAGCGACCACCTCGGATTCACCGGCAGGCGGGAAGGCGTCGCGGCCCTCGCGACGGCACTCGTGTATCCGCTCGAGGGGAGCTGATCGGCCGCGGCCCCGACCGCCGCGGCACGCCCGGGTCGGCGCACCGGCTCAGGTGCAGGTAGACTTGTAGGCCGTTCCGCCCCCAGCCAAGGAAGAGCCCCGCATGAAGAAGAGCTCGATCGCCATCGCCCTTGCCGTCACGGCCACGATGCTGCTGACCGCGTGCGGTGGCGACGGACGTATGAACGTCCAGGACAGCTGCAAGTACCTCAACGGCGACACATTCAAGCCCACGGGGACGCAGCTCCAGCAGGCCAAGCAGATCGCGGATCACTACGCGGACGTCGCCAAGAAGGTGGACCCCTCGATCGCCGGCTTCATCCAGACCATGGCGGACCTCGAGAAGAAGGCTGCCGATTCGGCTACGGGCGTCGTAGGCGCGGACCAGCAGAAGCAGATCGGCGACGCGCTCAACAGCGTCGGCAAGGTCTGCGGCGGCTGAGCCGACTCACCCCACCCCCGACTCACCCCACCCCCGACTCACCCCACCCCCGACTCACCCCACCCCCGACTCACCCCACCCTCCCACCCGACTACGCTTATCCCGTGACCCTGCGCTTCTACGACTCCGCCTCTGCCGAAGTCCGTGACTTCGTGCCGCTCGTGCCCGGTCAGGCGACCGTGTACTACTGCGGCGCGACCGTGCAGGGCTCCCCCCACGTGGGCCACGTGCGCTCGGCCATCGTGTTCGACCAGCTCACGCGCTGGCTCGGCTACCGCGGCTACGAGACGATCGTGGTCCGCAACGTGACCGATATCGACGACAAGATCCTCGCGAAGAGCGCCGATTCGTTCGCGCCGGACTTCGTCCCCGAGAACTCGTACATTCCGCGCGAGCAGTGGTTCGCCCTCGCCTACCGCTACGAGCAGGAGTTCGAGACCGCGTACGAGACGCTCGGCGTCCAGCGGCCCACGTACGAGCCGCGCGCCACGGGCCACATCACCGAGATGCATGAGCTCATTGCGCGGCTCATCGAGCGCGGCCACGCGTACCCGGCCCAGGACGGCTCGGGGGACGTGTACTTCGACGTCCGTTCGTGGCCCGAGTACGGCACGCTCACGCGGCAGGGCATCGATGACATGCAGGCCGCGACCGACGCCGATCCGCGCGGCAAGCGGGACCCGCGCGACTTCGCGCTGTGGAAGGGCCACAAGGCGGGCGAGCCCGAGACGGCGAGCTGGCCGTCGCCGTGGGGCCGCGGCCGCCCCGGGTGGCACCTCGAGTGCTCGGCGATGGCCACGAAGTACCTCGGCGCGCGCTTCGACATCCACGGCGGCGGGCTCGACCTTCGGTTCCCCCACCACGAGAACGAGCTCGCCCAGTCGACCGCCGCGGGCGACGGCTTCGCGAACTTCTGGATGCACAACGGCATGGTCACTTACGAGGGCGAGAAGATGTCGAAGTCCATCGGCAACGTCGTCTCGCCCGCGGAGATGCTCGCCCTCGCGAGCCCGCGCGTCGTCCGCTACTACCTCGGCCAGGCCCACTACCGCTCGGTGCTCGACTACCGGCCCACGTCGCTCCAGGAGGCCGCGGCCGCCGTCGAACGCATCGACGGCTTCATCGCGAAGGCGAGCGCGAAGCTCGCCGGCAAGGCAGCGGACGACGGCGCCGGGGCACCGGCGGCGGGCCACGTCCCGGACGGCTTCGCGGCGGCGATGGACGACGATCTCAATATTCCG
>NZ_JBKZWT010000421.1:0-2574 GCF_047759905.1 Sinomonas sp. G460-2
GAGGTACTGTTCGACGCCGCCGGGGAGCGCGCGGATGGCGCCGTCACCGAGGAGGGCGAGCTGGTGGTCCGTGACACGTTCGAGGAGGTACCGGTCGTGGCTCACCACGACGAGCGTCCCCGGCCAGCCGTCCAGGACGTCCTCGACGGCCGCGAGCGTGTCCGTGTCGAGATCATTGGTGGGCTCGTCGAGCATGAGGACGTTCGGCTCGCCCACGAGGAGCCGGAGGAGCTGCAGGCGGCGCCGCTCGCCGCCCGAGAGCTCGGACACGCGCGTCCACTGCTTCTGATTCGTGAAGCCGAGCTGCTCGACGAGCTGTCCGGCCGTGAGCTCCTTCGCGCCGACGGAGAACGTCTGCTTCTCGCGCTGGATGACCTCGATCACGCGGAGGTCGGCGACGTCGTCGAGCTCGCCCACGTCCTGGCTCAGCACCGCGGGAACCACGGTCTTGCCGCGCTTGACCCGACCCGACGTGGGCGCGAGCTCGCCCGTGAGGAGGCGCAGGAGCGTCGACTTTCCCGCCCCGTTGACGCCGACCACACCCACGCGCTCGCCCGGCGCGAGGCGGAGTGTCACGGTGTCGAAGAGGGGCCGTGCCCCGCCCGACGCCTCGCCATACGCGAGCGTCACGCCCTCGAGGTCGATCACGTCCTTGCCGAGCCTCGCCGTGGCCATCTTGGACAGGGCGACGGCGTCGCGGGGCTCGGGCACGTCCGCGATGAGCTCGTTGGCGGCCTCGATGCGGAACTTGGGCTTCGACGTCCGTGCGGGCGCGCCACGGCGGAGCCACGCGAGCTCCTTCTTCATGAGGTTCTGCCGCTTGCCCTCGACCACCGCGGCCATCCGGTCGCGCTCGGCGCGGGCCAGGACGTACGCGGCGTAGCCGCCGTCGAACGGCTCGACGATCCCGTCGTGGACCTCCCACGTGCCCGTGCAGACCTCGTCGAGGAACCAGCGGTCGTGGGTCACGACGACGAACGCGCCCTCGTTCGCGCGCCAGCGTCCCCTGAGGTGCCGCGCGAGCCACGCGACGCCCTCGACGTCGAGGTGGTTGGTGGGCTCGTCGAGCATGATGACGTCGTGCGGCTCGATGAGGAGCTTCGCGAGCGCGACCCGGCGTCGCTGGCCGCCCGACAGGGCGCGCACCTGGGCGCGCCAGTCGACGTCGCCCACGAGGCCCGCCATGATCTCCCGGATGCGCGGGTTCGCCGCCCACTCGTGGTCCGCGCGGTCGCCGACGATCGCGCTCCCCACGTCGAGGTCGCCGTCGAGCACGTCCGCCTGGTCGAGGTAGCCGACGTTGAGGCCGCGGCGCCACGTGACCCGACCGCCGTCGGCCGTGGCCCGCTGGGCGAGAAGCCGCATGAGCGTGGACTTGCCGTCGCCGTTGCGGCCCACGATCCCGATCCGGTCGCCGTCGTTGAGGCCCACGGTGACGCCGTCGAGGACGGTGCGCGTGCCGAAGGAAATGCTGAGGTTCTCGCCGCCGAGCAGGTGTGCCAAGGATTGCTTTCTCGGGTGGGTGAAATCTGACTACAGCAGGGTATCGCTCACGATCCGCGCCCCAGGAACCGGGCCGTGGACGGCGAGCGCCTCGGCTCCGCGTCGGCTCAGGGTGTCCGCGAGCTCGACGGCGGCCCGCGGATCTTCGGTGAGCATCGCGACGGTGGGACCGGAGCCGGAGACGAGTGAGGCGAGCGCGCCGTGCGAATCCCCCCAGCCGAGCGTGTTCCGGAGCTCGGGCGCGAGGGAGACGGCGGCCCGCTGCAGGTCGTTCACCAGGAGGTGGCTCAACGCGTAGGCATCCCCCGCGCGCACCGCGGCGAGGATCCCGGGCTCGACGTTGCTCGGCTCCTCGGCCTCGAGGCCCTCCGCGTCGCGGAGCCGGTCGAGCTCGCGGAACACCGCGGGCGTGCTGAGCCCGAAGTCGGCGGGCACGAGGACCCAATCGAGCCGCTCCGTCGCGAGGGCGGGCGAGAGCTGCTCCCCCACCCCGAGGCCGACGGCGGCGCCCCCCAGGAGCGCGAACGGCACATCAGCGCCGAGCTCGGCCCCGAGGTGGGCGAGCTCCTCGCGCGAGAGTCCGGCTCCCCACAGCGCGTCGCAGGCCACGAGGGTGGCGGCGGCGTCGGCCGAGCCGCCGCCCATGCCGCCGGCCACGGGCACGCGCTTGGTGATCTCGAGGTGCACGCCCGTGGCGTGCTCCGACACCTCGGCCATGAGCGCGGCCGCGCGGACCGCGAGGTTTCGCTCGTCAAGCGGGATCTCGAGCGAATCGACGTCGAGCGTGCTGTCGGGGCTCAGGCTCACGGTGATCCCGGGGCCCTCGGTCACGGTGGCCCGGACTTCCTCGAAGAGCGAGACGGCGAGGTAGACGCTCGCGACGCTGTGATACCCGTCCGGGCGGGGCGGGCCCACGCGGAGCGAGACGTTGACCTTGCCGGGGGCCTTGGCACGGACTGATGTGCGGCCCATGGCGCTCCCTGATCGCATGCCCCCCACGCTATCCCAGCGTCTCCGCCCCGCCAGAGTCCGGCGCACCGGATCCCGCTGGGCGCGCCGCGGGGCGGTGCT
>NZ_JBKZWT010000422.1:0-2573 GCF_047759905.1 Sinomonas sp. G460-2
CCACCCGAGCGGCAAAGAAGAGTGCCGCGAGCAAGGCCGCCGCCACCGAGACCGCAAGGAGCACCGATGACGCGCGCGTCTAAGCCGGGAACTACGAGGCGACTGCGCCGCGCGCTCGGCGCCGCGGCCGGTGTCGTGGTCCTCGGGGCGGGCACGGCTCTCGCCGTCTCAGCAGGAACGGTCCCCACGTCGGCTGCCCTCTCCCCGGGGACACCGCCGGCCGTGGACGTCCCGGTGGGCCAGACGGTCGGAGTGTGCCCGGGGCCGGCCCAGCTGCTCCAGAGCACGCCGGTCCAGGGCGATCCGCAGTTCAGTCCCGCGAGCAAGACGGCAACGAACCGCCTCACGGCCGCCGTCATCGGCGAGGCGTCGGGGGCCATGCCCGCGAGCTCGCTTGCCGGCGTGAACGGCTCGCCTCTGCAGAAGGTCTCCGACGGGCAGAACGCCCCCGCGGCCCCGCCCGCATCGCGTCCCGCCGCGATCGCGAGCCGCTCCACGAATGGACCCGCGCTCCTGAACGCATCGGCGCTCGAGGGTCGGCCCGCCTCCTCGGCGGCCCTGTACCAGTACAGCGCAACCGACGGCGACCTGCGCGGCGTCGCGGCGGCCTCGTGCGCGTCCCCGGCCAACGACCTCTGGATCACCGGCGCGAGCACTCTCGTGGGTCGCACGTCGGTCATGTACCTCACGAACGCGAGCACCACGCCGGCCACGGTGAACCTTGACTTCTACGGGGACCAGGCGATCCCGCAGGCGCCCGCCGGGAGTCGCAGCATCCAGATCCCGCCGGGCACCACGAAGTCCTTCGTCCTGGGCGGCTTCGTACCCGGCCAGCGGAACCTCTCAGTGCACGTGCGCAGCTCGGGCGGGCCCGTTTCTGGCGTGATCCAGCAGAGCACGCTGCGCGGCCTGACCCCCGGCGGGGTCGACTTCCTGACCCCGGTCGCTTCGCCGGGGACGCGCCAGGTGGTCACCGCGGTCGAGCTCCAGGAGCCGGTTGCGGCGCGGAGCCTCGCGGCCGGCTCCGGTTTCGAGGACGCGAGCGCGGCCCTCCAAGTGACCGTTCCCGGGGCCACGGACGCGGTGGTGCAGGTGCGCGTCTTCGGGCCGAGCGGCCCCGTGACGCTACCCGCCGGCGCCGTGTTCACGGCGAAGGCCGGGACCGTCACGGAGATCCCGCTCGCGGGGCTCCCGGCCGGGAAGTATTCGGTCGCGGCGTCGTCGGACGTCTCCTTCGCGGCGAGTGTGCGCTCGGTCAAGGGCCTCAAGAGCAGCGATCCGCTCGACTTCGCGATCTCGGGAGCGCAGGGGCGCCTCGGCGACGGCCATGTGGTCCCCGTGGGCGACGGCGCGACGCCGACGCTCGTGTTCGGGGTGCCGGATGGCCACGCGAAGATCAGCGCCGTGCCGATCACGGCCGACGGCGCGTTCCACGCTCCCGTCACGCTCGACGTCGCGGGCGGCACGACGGCGACGATCGCCGTCCCCGACAAGGTCGACGGCGCCAAGCCGGTCGCGTACTCGGTGTCCGCCTCGGGCGATCCGGCGTACGGCGCGGTGCTGCTCGAAGCGGCCCAAGGCAACGGGATCGCTGTCGCGTCGATCCTCCCGGCCGCGGGCGGCCGGCAGTCCGTCGCGGTGACGCTCGGCTACTAGGCGCGCAAACACGAGACCTCGCTGACGGCCGCCGCCTCCAAGCTGGCGGCGCGGCCGTCAGCGGTAGCCGCGGTAGTACGGGTCGAGCGTCTCGGGCTCGACGTTGAGGAGCGCGGCCGTGTATTCGACCACGACGTCGTGGACGAGGTCCTGCGCCTCCGAGGCCGTGGGCGCCTCGGTCTCGACGACGCGCCGGTAGACGGTGATGCGCGCCGGGTTTCCGCCAGTGGCGCGGGTCACGCTCCCCTGGGGCGGCCGGCCGCCCTCGCGCAGGATCTTCTCGAGTCCCGGCGGGATTTCCTCGACGACATATTCGACGCCCTCGAGTTCATTGCCGCGCAGCTCCTGGAGGCGGTCCGCTGAATCGAGGACCCAGTCTTCGAAACGCTCGCCGCGTGTGCGGCTCCCCGGCAGGATCGCCGGCATGATCTCTCCGCGCAGCCCTCGCCCGTGGCGATTCCGCCGGCGTTCCCGGAAACCGCGGCGACGGCCTTCGCCCGGTTCTCCAGCCGGCGGGAGGGGGCGAATGCTGAGTCCCGGAAGGGGACCCGACGTGGAACGATCCTGCATATATCGACTGTAGTCCGGCCCCCGGCGGCGCGCTAACCGAGTCGCTCGCCCGCGGCGTGCGGCGGGCAGAGTAGGGTACTGGCTGTGCGAGAAGTCCGCCATTGCTCCCGATCGGCCTGCCGCGAGACTGCGGTGGCGACGCTGACCTATGTGTACGCCGACTCGACCGCAGTCCTGGGTCCCCTCGCGACGTTTGCGGAGCCCCATACCTATGATCTGTGCGCGAAGCACGCCGACAAGCTCACGGTTCCGCGCGGCTGGGAGGTCCTGCGCCTTGCGCTCCCGGCCCGCCAGCCGAGCCCCGATGACCTCTTGGCGCTCGCCGAGGCGGTGCGCGACGGAGCGGA
>NZ_JBKZWT010000423.1:0-2565 GCF_047759905.1 Sinomonas sp. G460-2
CAAGCGCCAGGAGCACGACGACCGCGCGGACCGCCGAGCTTGGGAGCACCTCGGATGACGTGGCTTGCCTGGGCGACCTTCGCCGTCACCGCCGTCCTCGCGCTCGTGCGGGTCCCGGACGCCGTCCGCGGGCGGAACCGCTCGCTGTGCGCCTTCTTCGCGCTCCTCGCCTTCGCGATCCTCCTGAGCCTCCCCGGGCCGTACCTGGCCATCGATGCGTTGCTCGGCGGGCAGAACTTCGCGAATCTGCTGCTGCGCTTCATCATCTATGGCGTAGCCCTCCTGCTCGCGCTCCGCGTCGCCGCGGCCTTCGCGGCCCGGCGCGCGGCACGGCTGCTCACGGGGCCGTGGGGGCTCGGCTTCCTCGCCGCGTGCTCGGCCCTCCTCGTGGTGAGCTTCGTCCTCTCGGGGCCCGCGGCCTCCGCCGCAGGCTTCATGGGCCACGACGTCTGGCCGTGGACGCCCCTGTACGGGACGCTCGGCCGCGTCTACCCCTCCTTCACGGGAATCGCGGTGCTCCCCGCGCTGTGGGGCGCCGCCGGCCGTCCGGGCCGCGCGTCCCTCAGAGTCGCGGCGGCGCTGCTCTGGGCGGGCTACGTCCTCCTGGCGATCTCCAACATCATCACCGTCATTCCCGCCGAAGCGCTGGCACTGGCCCAGGCAATCAACTACGGGACCATCCTGTTCGTGTGTGCGGGGCTCGCCCTCGTGTGGCTTTCCTCGCTCGCCGCGCGGCGCCGAGGAAAGGTTTCGGTGGACCGTAACCGCGTAAAAAATCCACACTCTTGAGTAACAGGTTCACAAAATCATTACCATGTGCCAGAATCATGAATGTGTGAACACGACCTGTCAGGGGGATGGGCGGTTCTGCATTGGGGGGATGAGGGGCGGCGGCCTACGGGCCGCCACCCCTCAGCCGTTTTCCCACACTTTGGGCGCCTAAGACTGGCCTTCGGTTGCCTATGACCGGCCTAGGGTTGCCTAAGACTGGCCCCGAGTCCGCCTAAGACTCGCGGCGGAATCGCAGGGTCACCAGCTGGAACGGGCGCAGGCTCATCGCCACGGAGCCACCCTCGAGCGGCTCGATCAGGGCGCCCACCGAAGCATCTGAAGGCGAGAACGGGCGTTCGAGCAGGTCCACCGATTCGGCGCACGCGGCCGCGAATCCCGGCGCCACCGTCACGACGGCCCGCTCCCCCAGCGCCTCGTACAGGCGCACCACCACGTCGCCCGAGCCGTCCTCGGCGAGCTTGACCGCTTCGACCACCACGCCCGGGTTGTCGACGACGACGAGCGGCTCGACCTCACGGCCCCCGCGGACGATCCGTGGCTCGAGGTTGGTACGGTAGCCCTCCTCGACCGCGTCCGCGATCGAGGCCCCCGGGCGCACCGTCACCGTGAACTCGTGGCGCCCCTGATCGGCCTGCGGGTCCGGGTACGTGGGCGCCTTGAGCAGCGAGAGCCGCAGAGTCGTCGTCGTTCCGCCGTCTGCCCGAACGGCCCTCGTCACGTCGTGCCCGTACGTGGACGAATTCGTCACCGCGACGCCGTAGGAGCCCTCGCCCACATGCGTCCAGCGGTGGGCGCACGTCTCGAAGCGGGCCCAGTCCCACGAGGTGTTCGTCGGGATGTCACGGAACACGTGGCCGAACTGGATCTCCGACGCCGAGCGCTCCGCCCGGAGATCGAGCGGGAAGCCGAGCTTGAGGAGCTTTTCGTGCTCGTGCCAATCGACCGCGGTTTCGATCCGGATCGACGCTGTGCCCGGCGCGAGCACGATCCGCTGCACGATCGCCGACGAGCGGAACTCGCGCCGCACCTCGACGATCGCCTCCCCCGCGCCCCCCATCGACGCCTCGACGGACGTCGCGTCGCTGAGCTCCGTGACCGTGCGCCGGTAGAACGGGTCGATGTCCCACGCGTCCCACTCGTTGGGCGTGTCACGGTGAAGCTCGAGCAGATTGCCCGCGGCGCCGGGCGCGATGGCCTCGCGTCGCGTCGCGAGGTCCTGCAGCGAGACGAGCAGGCCGCGCTCGTCGACCGCCGCGCGAACCAGGCCGTTGTCGAGGACCCAGCGCCGCCCGCCGTCGTCCGCTGTCCACTCGCCGAGTCTCGCGTCGCCCGAGGAACGCACGACGGCGGCCGCGCCCAGAGCGCGCACCCCACCCCTGGTGTGGGGCGCCGAATTGAGCAGGAGCTCGGTACCCCCCTCGCCGACGAGCGCGCCCACGGCGCCCGCAATGAGGCCCTCGAGCTCGGCCGCGACCGTCTCGTAGTTCCGCTCAGCGTCGCGATAGACCCACGCGATCGAGCTCCCGGGCAGGATGTCGTGGAACTGCTGGAGCAGGACGATGCGCCACAGGCGCCGCAGCTCGTCGGCCGGATAGGCCACGCCGGCGCGGACCGAAGCCGTGGCGCACCACAGCTCGGCCTCGCGGAGCAGGTGCTCGCAGCGCCGGTTGCCACGCTTGGTGCGGGCCTGGGACGTGTACGTGCCGCGGTGCTTCTCGAGGTACATCTCCCCGGTCCACACGGGCGGATCGCTGTACTCGGCCTCTGCCGCCG
>NZ_JBKZWT010000424.1:0-2559 GCF_047759905.1 Sinomonas sp. G460-2
TCAGCTGGGAGCCCAGGACGGGCACGGCGATGGACCACGCGGCCAGCGCGCCGCCTGCCGCCAGGACGATGAGGCCGATCGAGCGCGCGGGACGCCCGCTCAGGATGCCTGCTCGCGTCGGCCGCGGGGTGGGAGTTGTTTCCATGGTGGCCTCCTGTGCCATGAGTGGTTCAGCGGTTCTTGCAGCGAATATAGTTAGATGCCTAAGCATCGGAATTAAACTTAGGCGTCTAAATATTCGTTGGCAAGGGGTCCCATGGACTACGAGCGGGCCCACGCGCTGAACCGGGCAATCCGCACGATTGGCATGCGCCACCGAGCCCTCGCCGGATCCTTCCTCCAGCGGGTCGGGCTCACGGTCGGGCAGGAGTCCCTGATCATGGACCTCGCCGAGCACGGTCCCCGGACCCAGTCCCAGCTCGCCGCCGCGGCCGGCTGCGAGCCCCCCACGATCACCTCGGCCGTCAGACGGCTCGAGTCGCTGGGCCTGGTGGCAAGGGCCCCGTCCGAGCTGGACAGGCGAGCCACCGTCGTGGAGCTGACCGAGAGCGGGCGCGGCCTCCTCCCGGACCTCTCCACCGTCTGGATCGAGCTGGCAGAGGCAAGCGTCGCCGGGCTCGCTCGCACCAGCGCCGACGACCTCGTCCGGGCCCTTGCCGACCTCGCGGAGAGCCTGAGCGCCGCCGCGGACCGCACAGGGCCGGGAACGGCTCCCGCGCAGCGCGGGACGGCCCACTCGGACCCTCGAGATCCCAGAGGGCACCGGGACGGGGAATGACAGCCCCCGGCGCTGCGCCGCGGCGCGCGGGTGTCCGTCGCGGTCCGGACCGGACCCCGGGTGGGTTGCGCTGCGGGTCAGGCAAGCCCCGCCGGGCCGTTTCTGGCCCTGGTCCGGGACCAGGCCAGGCAGCCGGCGGCCACGAGGATTCCGTAGACGCTGCTGGTGCCGGACTGGACGAGTGCTGCGGCCATGACGGGGAGGAGTGCGAGGTTGGCGACGCACCCGGCGCTGGGGCCGTGGGATCGCACATAGCTGACGATGCAGACGAGGTAGATGAGCACGAAGACCGCGCTGCTTGCCGCAAGGGCATCGACGGTCAGGGAGGGGTCGGCGCCCAGGGGCAGCCAGCGTGGCTGCGAAGAGCGCGGCAAGCAGTGCCGTTCGCGCCCATGCCGAGGCTCCGAAGATGCGGAGCACCGAGCCGTCCCGGCTGGATCCGGCCAGGAGGCTGTCGATTCCGCGGACCCAGGCGGCGGCGTTGACGAGCATTCCCGCTGCCGCGACTACGGCGACGAGCCCCTGCATGCAGGGCTGGCGGCCAGCTCGAGCAGCCCGGCGACCGGATCGACCGAGTGCTGGTCGGCCCGCACGGATACGGCCAAAGTCAGAGCGACCGCGAAGCCCCGTACAGACCCGGCGCCACCGCGCTGACGGGGAGGAAATGCCTGCGCGGGTCGCGGAGGTCCCGGCCGAGGAACGTGAGGTTCTCGAATCCGACGAACGCCCAGAACGCCAGAAGCACCCCGGGCAGCAGCGTCTGGCCGATCGCTCCGGTGAGGCCACCTCGAGGGGGCGCGGCGCATCCCATGAGCCGGCTGCAACCAAGACCAGCCCGGTGGTCACGAGCGCCGCACCGCCGGCGAACTGCCGCGCCCACGTCTCGGCGAAGAGTGAGCCCGTCCCCGGTGTCCACCGGCTACGACGAATCGCTCCCCGACCCCAAAGAGTCCCAGAAGCGCTCGCTCGAGGCCGTCAGGTCCGCGCAGCCTCGGCCACGAACTCGACGCGGATGGCGGCGGGCGCGGCATGACGCTGCCGGGCCGGCAGTTCCTGGACGCAGAGCTCACCGTCCAGGCTGTCCCCCGAGCGAGGACGAATTCCGCCCGCGGCTCGCGCTCCCTCATCAGGCACCGGTGTCGGATCGGCCGGCTCCAGGGCGGCACCGCTTGCTGCACAGACTGGGCTGAGCCGCCCTGCCGGCTCCTGCCTCGCCACTGCCCTTGTTGTGACGATCAGGGCGGGGAAGTGCATGCCCTGGCTCGGGCGTTCGCGACCGGGGCTGCTGCCCGCGGCTTCCGGATCCGGGGCAGGTGTGGCGATCCGGTGGGGCTACGGGCTCGCAGCTCCAAGGGGATCGCTGGGCCTGCGGACTGCTGCCCCGTCGGTCCGGGTCGGTCGGCCTACTATCGCATACGCCCATACGGCTCCGGCGATCTCTGCAGTCTCCGTCATGGCCGCGGCCGGGGTGATGGGTTCCCCGGCACCGACGACCCAGCCCGCCTCGGGGTGGTATTGGGCCTGTTCCAGTGGGAGCCCGACGAACACCGCGTAGAGCCATACGACGACCAGTGCGACGTTCAGGACCACGAGCGCGAAGTGCGCCGGCCGGGTGGGACGGGCGACGATCGCGATCGCGAGGGCGAGCTGGAGCAGGCCTGCTCCGAGGAAGCCGACGCCGAGGAGGGCGGATTCCCCCCAGTGCTCCGGTGCCAGGAGCAGGTGGACCCATCCTGCGGCGAAGGCCGTGGAGGCCAGGCTGAGCCTGGCCCCCAGCCCCG
>NZ_JBKZWT010000425.1:0-2547 GCF_047759905.1 Sinomonas sp. G460-2
GTGCGGGTCGACCCGGTGGCCCGCACGGCGCGCGTCGACGCGGGCGCGACGTGGGCCGACTTCAACCACGCGACGCACGCGTTCGGACTTGCGAGCACGGGCGGGATCATCGGGTCCACCGGTGTCGCGGGCCTCACCCTCGGCGGCGGCATCGGGTACCTCGCGCGGAAGTACGGCCTCGCGTGCGACAACCTCATCTCCGCCGACGTGGTCCTCGCCGATGGCAGCTTCGTGACGGCGAGCGAGGCAGAGAACGCCGACCTGTTCTGGGCCCTGCGCGGCGGGAGCGGCAATTTCGGTGCCGTGACGTCCTTCGAATTCCAGCTGCACCCGCTCGACATGGTCCACGTGGGGATCATCTTCTACGACGCCGCGATCGGCGCCGAGGTCGGGGCCGTGTACCGCGAGTGGATCGCGTCCGAGCCCGAGGAGATGGGCGCGTTCCTTGGCTTCCACCAGGGCCCGCCGGTGCCCTTCCTCCCGGAGGAATGGCACGGTCGGCCTGTGGCAGTGGTCGGAGGCATGTGGACCGGGGACGTCGCGCAGGGGCCCGCGCACTGGCAGCCGATGCTGGACGCCGGTCCCGTGCTGGGTTCGATGTTCTCCCCGATGCCGTACCCCGCGCTCAACGTCATGTTCGACGGCCTCAACGGCGTCCCGGGCCTCCAGGGCTACTGGAAGGCGGACTTCCTGCGCACCCTGAGCGACGAGGCGCTGCGCGTCGCGGTCGAGTACGCGCCGGGGATCCCCACACCGCATTCGGCCAACCACTTCTACCCCATCGACGGGGCGGTGCAGCGGGTCGCCCCGGACGCGACGGCGTTCGCGCACCGCGACGTCGCGTTCTCCCCGGCCATTGCCGGCCAATGGCCGGACGCCTCGGAGAACGAGACGAACATCGCGTGGGTCCGCAACTATTGGAGCGCGCTGCACGAGTACTCGGAGCCTGGCGGCTACCTCAACTTCCAGGACGCGGACGACCAGTCCCGCATCGAGGCCACGCTCGGCTCCAACTACGCGCGGCTCGCGGAGGTGAAGGGGAAGTACGATCCGGACAACTTCTTCCACGTGAACCAGAACATCAAGCCGGCGTGACCGGCTCGCGGGGCGCGACGGGCTCCGGGGGCGCGACGGGCTCGTGGGTCGCAACGGGCTCCGGGGGCAGTCCCTCGGGGCCCGGAGCGCGACCGTACAGCGCGATCGAGCGGCTCGCCTGGGCCAGGGCGAGCAGCTTGAGCACGAGCTGCGAATGCATGTGCATGCCGACCGCTGTGCGCGTCACGAGCGTGTCGAGATCCTCGGCCGACGCGGCGTCGTTGATATCGACCTTCGCGATGAGATCCACGGCCTGGCTGTAGGTATCGAGCGCGTCGTGCGGGATCGAGAGGCCGAGCGCGTTCATCTGCTCGAGGTGCGAATCGAGCGCGCCGCGGGCGGCGGTCGGGACGTCGGGCCAGCCGCGGAGGCGCACCACCGCGTTGCCGGCTTCGGTCCGCCCGGGAGCGGGTTCGCCGAGGCGCTGGAGCTCGCGCTGCAGGCCCTTGAGGATCTCAACGCGGCTCGCCCCACGGTCAACGAGGGCTACGACCTCGCGGATTTGGGCGACGCTCAGCCCATTGACGTTCCGCAGGGTCTGGATCGTCTTGATCCGCCTCACATGGGACTCGTTGTAGTCGGAGCGCGTGGCGGTCACGCGGCTTCCGGCCGGGAGGATTCCCTCCCGAAGGTAGTACTTGATGCTTGCGATCGGCATACCAGTGAGGTCGCTGAGCTCACGCAACTGCATAGTCCGTCGGTGCCCTTCGTGCTGGCCCCCATATGGTCAGCGTTGTCAAGTCAAACTCTACAAGTTTCCGAGGATCGACGGGGTGCGAGCCGATCATGGCACGCGCGTGGATAGTCCGTGTATCTTCAAGCTCAGGTCCGGCACGGACCGCTCTGGCCGAGGGAGCGCTGGCATATGGGGGGCGTTCCCTCGGCCCCGCCCGCCGCCTCAGAACAGGCCGACGGCCCTCCCATGCTCGTCGAGCCCCATCCGCAGCGCGGCGGGCTCCTTCGGGAGGCCCGGCATCGTCATGAGCGCCCCGGTCACGGCCACGATGAAGCCCGCGCCCGTGCGGGGCCACAGCTCGCGGACGTGCACGGTGAAGCCCTCGGGGGCCCCGAGCCGCGAGGCGTCGTCCGTGAACGAATACTGCGTCTTCGCCATGCAGACGGGGAGTCGGTCCCAGCCGTTGTCGCGGATCTGCGCGAGCTGTCGGCAGGCTCGCTCCGAGAACTCGACGCCGGCGCCCCCGTAGACCTCGCGAACGATCGTCAGGATCTTCTCCTCGATCGTCGCCTCGAGGGGGTAGAGCGGCCGGCACGTCCCGGGCGACTCGAGCGCTGCGAGGACCTCGCGCGCGAGCTCGTCACCGCCGTCGCCCCCTCCGCCTCGACCCCAGACATCGGCGACCGCCGCCCGAAGCCCCGCCCCGCGGCACCAGTCGAGGATCGCGTCGAGCTCGCGGGGCGTGTCAGCCGTGAAGCGATTGACCGCGACGATCG
>NZ_JBKZWT010000426.1:0-2529 GCF_047759905.1 Sinomonas sp. G460-2
CATGACGCAGGAACTTGCCGCTCCGCCGCAGCGCTGGCAGCGCGCGGCCGGCATCGAGCTTCTGGGCCTCGTGTCCGGTTCGGGCCTCAACCACGCGACCTACCTCGTGCGGCGGGCCGACGGGCAGGTAGTCCAGCTCAGCGAGCTCCTGCACCACATCGTCACCGAGGCCGCCGAGCCCCTCCCCTCCGAGGAACTCGCCCGGCGGGTGAGCGCGGGCTTCGGCAAGGAACTCGACGTCGAAGGCCTCACGCTCCTCGCGGAGAGCAAGCTCGAACCCCTGGGGCTCCTCGAACACCCCGACGCTGCCCTCGCCGCCCCGGCGCCGACGGCCACGCCGCTCCTCGCGCTCACCGCCAAGGCCACGCTCGTGCCGCGCGCCGCCGTCGCCCGTCTCTCGAAGCTCCTCAAGCCGCTGTACGCGACGCCCGTCGTCGTCACGGCGTGCCTCGCGCTCGTGGCGCTCGACGTGCTCCTGTTCGCGAGGTCGAACGCCGGCGCCGCGCTCGACGACGTCCTGCTCACGCCCGGACTGCTCCTGAGCCTCTTCGCACTCATGAGCGTCGGAGCGTTGGTCCACGAAGTCGGGCACGCCACGGCGTGCCGCTACGGCGGCGCGAAGCCCGGCGTCATCGGCGTGGGCCTCTACCTCATCTTCCCGGCGTTCTACACAGACGTCACCGACTCGTACCGCCTGAGCCGCGCGGGCCGCATCCGGACCGACCTCGGCGGGCTCTATTTCCACCTCTGGTGGGTCCTCGCCGCGGGGCTCGGGTACCTCGCGACGGACAGCCCCGTGCTGCTGCTGCTCGTCATCATGACGCAGCTCCAAATGGCGCAGCAGCTTCCGCCCGCGATCCGGCTCGACGGATACTTCGTGCTCGCCGACCTCGCCGGGGTCCCTGACCTCTTCGCCCGCGTAGGGCCCGTGCTCCGCAGCCTCATCCCGGGGCGCGGCGTCGATCCCCGGGTGAGCGAACTGAGGCCGATCTCGCGGTTGATCGTGACCTCGTGGGTGCTCGTCGTCGTGCCGTTCCTGGCCGGGGTCGTCGTGTGGCTCGCCGTGAGCCTCCCATACATCCTCACGAGCGCGGTCGCCGCAACCATCGTCCACGTCCGCAACCTCTCCCTCGCGGTGACGGCCGGCCAGCCCATCGAGGCGGCGCTCTCCCTCCTCGCGATCACGCTCATCGCCCTGCCTGCCGTCGGATCGGTGCTGATCCTGGCCCAGGCCCTCGGGAACATCCTGCGAGCGCTCGTGCGGCGGCTCACGCCCCGCATGCCCCGGCCGCTTCCGCGGCACGTCATCCCGACCAACGCACTCCGAGTCGGCCGCCACAGCTGACCCGGCCGTCCAGCTCTCACCCGTTTGAGAGTCACGACCGCACCCGGAAAGGGGGTGAACATCATGCAGAAGCTCACCAAGGCCGATCTGGCCGCCGAGTCCGTCGAGCTGCTTCCGGGCCGCGAGACCCTTCTCCTGGACCGCAACATCGCAGAGATCCTGGCGTCGAACGCCTCGTTCGCAGTGAACGCGGCGACCGTCCTTTCCGCGGCGAACAGCGCCGCGCTTCAGGGCGTCTCCGTCACCCAGTTCTGACAGTGAAAGCGCACCCGGCGCCGGTCTCGTATCGGCGCCGGGAGCCCACCTTAGGAGGACATCATGCAGGCACCCCTTGCCGCTGACGTCGCCGCAGAGCACGCCGAGCTACTTCCGCAGCGCGACACACTGCTCTTCGACATCAACGTGGCACCGGTCGTTGCAGTCAACCTGGCCATCGCCGTCAACGCCGCGACGATCGGGTCGACCGCCAACGCAGCCGCGCTCCAGATCGTCGGCGTGCTCCAGCACTAGTCGGCGCTCGTCGGACCGGGAGCCGGCGCTCTGCGGCGGGCCACCCCCGCTCTGCGCCCGGACCGGTCCACCACCTCGCAGTACCCCACCCATTCAAAAACCTGGCGCCGCGCCCGCGGCGCCGTCACCAAAGGAGTGAACCATCATGACCAAGCTCACCATCACCGAAATCGCTGCCGAGTCCGTCGAGCTGCTCCCGGCCCGCGAGACCCTCCTGTGGGACCTCAACACGGCCCTCATCGCGGCGCACAACACCTCAATGGCCGTGAACGCCGCGACCGTCCTCTCCGCCGCGAACAGCGTCGCGGTTCAGGGCATCTCGGTCACGCAGTTCTGACCCCCCCACAAAACTCCGGCGCCGCTCCTCCCCCAGCCCGGCGCGGGAAAAGGAGAGGGAGGCTCGGTCGCTCCGAGCCTCCCTCTTCGCATGTGGGTTGGGCGGGTGTTAGCGGGTGCTGGCGCACGGGACAGCGCATAGATGCGCCAGTGATCGCGCGCCAGCGACTCCGCTCAGTGGAAGAAGTGCCGCGACCCCGTGAGATACATCGTGATCCCGGCGGCCTTCGCTGCGGCCACCACGTCCTCGTCGCGGATCGAGCCGCCCGGCTGCACGACGGCGCGGACGCCGGACGCGATGAGGATCTCGAGCCCGTCCGCGAACGGGAAGAACGCGT
>NZ_JBKZWT010000427.1:0-2522 GCF_047759905.1 Sinomonas sp. G460-2
CGCTCGCGAACCTCGACCACGCGCTGCGCGAGCAGGGTGTCGACGGCGTGGTGAGCGCCGAGGACCTCGCGGACCTGCAGCAGGAGTCGGAGGCGCGGCTCACGGCGGCGGAGCGCGCGGTCGGTGACCGAACGTGGGCCTACGGGCACATCATCGTCGACGAGGCCCAGGAGCTTTCCTACATGCAGTGGCGCCTGCTCGTGCGGCGCTGTCCGCTCAAGTCCTTCACGATCGTGGGCGACATCGCGCAGACGAGCGCCGCGGCCGGTGCCTCGTCGTGGGCTGACGCGCTCACGCCGTTCTTCGACGACCGCTGGCGGCTCGAGGAGCTCACCGTCAACTACCGCACGCCGAGCCAGATCGCGGAGGCCGCCGCGCGCATGGCGGCCGCGGCTGGACTCACCGTGTCCGCGCCCAAGGCCGTGCGGGAGGGCCAGTGGCCGCCCGTCGTGGACCGTGTGGCCACCGGTGGGGTCATCGGGCGGCTTGTCGCCGCGATGCCCGAAGAGCTTGAGGCGGCCGACGGCGGGCTCGTCGCCGTGATCGCCCCCGAGGAGCTCGTGGAGCCGGCCCGCGCGGCCCTTCACGCCGTCTACGGCAGGCGAGTGGGCGCGGGCGCGGGCAGTTTCGACCAGGACATCGTCGTGATCGATCCGCGCGAGGCCAAGGGCCTCGAGTTCGACGGCGTCGTGGTGCTCGAGCCGTCGGAGCTCATTGATTCCCACCACGGCCGCGTGGGCGATCTGTACGTGGCCATGACCCGTCCCACGCAGCGCCTACGGCTCATTGCGTCGGAGCCGCTTCCGGCTGGCATCGGGACCGAATTGGTTGACGCGTGACTGATACCGTAGAAGCCGTGCCGCAGACACTACTCACCGCGCAGAAGAACGATTCGAGCTTCCCCAACGTTTGGCAAGAGCTCAAGTGGCGTGGCCTCGTCCACGTCTCCACCGATGAGGCCGAACTCGAGGCCCTGCTCGCGGGAGACCCGATCACGTATTACTGCGGCTTCGATCCGACGGCGCCGAGCCTGCACCTAGGCAACCTCGTCCAGCTCCTGCTCCTGCGCCGGCTCCAGCTCGCGGGGCACAAGCCGCTGGGGCTCGTGGGCGGCTCGACGGGTCTCATCGGCGACCCGCGGCCGACGGCGGAGCGCACCCTCAACACGAAGGACACCGTCGCCGAGTGGGTCGGCTACCTGAGGGCCCAGGTGCAGCGCTTCCTGAGCTTCGAGGGCGAGAACGCTGCCCGCATGGTCAACAACCTCGACTGGACGGCGCCGCTCTCGGCGATCGACTTCCTGCGCGACGTCGGGAAGCACTTCCGGGTGGGCACAATGCTGCGCAAGGACGCTGTCGCGTCGAGGCTCGCCTCGGACGAGGGCATCTCCTACACCGAGTTCAGCTACCAGATTCTGCAGGGCATGGACTACCTCGAGCTGTACCGGGACTACGGGTGCGTCCTGCAGACCGGCGGCTCGGATCAGTGGGGCAACCTCACGAGCGGCACGGAGCTCATCCGCAAGGTCGAGGGCAAGACCGTGCACGCCATGGGGACGCCGCTCATCACGAACTCGGACGGCACGAAGTTCGGCAAGAGCGAGGGCAACGCGATCTGGCTCGACGCGTCGATGTGCTCGCCGTACGCGTTCTACCAGTTCTGGCTCAACGCCTCGGACGCGGACGTGATCGACCGGCTCAAGATCTTCACGTTCCTCTCACGGGCCGAAATCGAGGAGCTTGAGGCCGCGGTCAAGGAGCGTCCCTTCGCCAGGGAGGCCCAGCGTCGCCTCGCGTTCGAGGTGACGTCCGTGGTTCACGGGGTCGACGCGACGGAGAAGGTCATCGCCGCGTCAGCCGCGCTGTTCGGCAACGGCGATCTGGGCGTGCTCGACGAGGGCACGCTCGAGGCCGCGACCGCGGAACTGACGACGGCGGCGGTCACTCCCGCACAGCTGGGCATCGTGGATCTTCTGGTCGCCACGGGGTTGTCGGAGAGCAAGTCCGCTGCCCGCCGCACCGTGGGGGAGGGCGGGGCCTACGTGAACAACGTCAAGGTGACAGATCCGGACGCCGTGGTCGATTCCGAGCTTGCCCTGCATGGCCGCTACTTCCTGGTCCGGCGCGGCAAGAAGAGCCTCGCGACGGCGATTCTCACCGACTGACGCACCCGCGGTTTAGCACCCGATCCGCCCAGACTCACGCGCGACACGCCCGAGAGTCTGGGCGGATTTGCCGTCTCTGGTGGGGGCGTGTAGTGTACTTCGAGTCGCCGCCGCTCGGCGGGGACCAAAACCCTTCCTTGACAAGCCGTTTGGCGCACTTCGCGGATCTGATCCACGGATTTGCAGCCCGGCGACGAGGAAGGTAAATTATAACTTCGTTCCGCAGGGGCGATGCCGGAGGTTTTCGGTTATTCCTGTTGGGCCTGTTGTTTGAGAACTCAATAGCGTGCCATGTTTGGATTTGATGCCATTTTTTTTGATGGCTGTTTGCCTGGTCCTGGTGCTTTCTCGTGCGCCT
>NZ_JBKZWT010000428.1:0-2500 GCF_047759905.1 Sinomonas sp. G460-2
CGCTCGGGGGTCCTGCTGATCGGGCGGCGCGACCCGGACGGCGGCTTCGTGCTGACGGTCACGGCGTCGACGACGCGGCCCGTCCAGCTTCGCTTCGCGGCCGCTGACCTTCCGGACGCCGAGGCGCTCGCCGGCGCGCTCGACGCGGCGATCCCCAGCGACCTGTACCACGACGACATCCACGGCCTGCCCGGGTGGCGGCGCGACATGACCTACCGGCTCGGCGAAGAGCTCCGCGTCGAGCTTCTCGGCGAAACGTACGGAGAGGGGGCCTGACATGGCCATCGAGATCAACGGGCGGCTGGCCGGCGGAGCGCCCCGCCCGGGCCAGTGCCTGCGAACGTTCCTGCGCGAGGAGGGCGCGCTCGGCGTCAAGAAGGGCTGCGACGCAGGCGACTGCGGCGCGTGCACCGTGCACGTCGACGGGGTTCCCGTGCATTCGTGCCTGTACCCGGCGCAGCGCGCGGACGGCCACGCGATCACGACGATCGAGGGCCTCGCGGCGACGTGTTCCCACTCCGCCTCCGAGGGCGCCGCCGCGGGGGCCGGCAACGGCGACCTCCACCCCATGCAGCGGCAGTTCGTCGACGCGCAGGGCTTCCAGTGCGGCTTCTGCACAGCGGGCATGGTCATGACGGCGGCGACGTTCGACGGCGCCCAACTCGCCAACCTGCCCCGGAACCTCAAGGGCAACCTGTGCCGCTGCACGGGGTACGCCGCGATCGAGACCGCGGTCACGGGCGCGGGCCAGGGCGGGCCGACGGACGGGCAGTTCGGTGATGACGTCCCGGCGCTCGCGGGCTCGCGGATCGTCTCGGGGACGGAGAGATACACGCTCGATGTCACCGACGCGGACGTTCCCGGCGGCCAGGCCGCGCTCCTGCACCTCAAGCTCGTGCGCTCGCCGCACGCCCACGCGCGGATCCGTTCCCTCGACGCCTCGGCCGCGCTCGCCGTGCCCGGGGTCGTTGCCGTCTTCACGTCCGAGGATGGGCCCGGCGTGCTCTATTCGAGTGCCCAGCACGAGATCGTCGAGGACGATCCCGACGATACGCGCCTGTTCGACACCGTGGTGCGCTTCAGCGGGCAGCGGGTGGCCGCCGTCGTCGGCGAAAGCGTCGCCGCAGCGGAGGCGGGGGTGCGCGCCGTCGTCGTCGACTACGAAGTGCTGCCCGCAGTGCTGACTCCCGAGGAAGCCCTCGCGCCGGGCGCGCCGCTCGTTCACGGGGAGAAGGACGCAGCCCTTTCGCGGATCGCCGACCCGGGGCGGAACGTCGTCGCCGAGCTGCACTCCGAGGTGGGGGACGTCGAGGCGGGCCTCGCCGCCGCGGACTTCGTGTACGAGGATACGTTCCGGACCCAGCGCGTGCAGCACGTCGCGCTCGAGACGCATTGCTCGATCGCGTGGACCGAGGGCGACCCGCTCGGCGGCTCCGGCGCCCTCGTGGTGCGGTCCTCGACGCAGGTCCCGTTCCTCGCGCGCCGCACGCTCTCGCGGATCTTCGGGCTCCCGCTCGAGCGCGTCCGTGTGGTCACGGGGCGTGTGGGCGGCGGCTTCGGCGGGAAGCAGGAGGTCCTGACCGAGGACGTCGCGGCGCTCGCCGCGCTGCGCCTGGGCCGGCCGGTGCAGCTCGAGTTCACGCGCTCCGAGCAGTTCCAGGCCTCGACCACGCGGCACCCGTTCACCATCAGGCTGCGGGCCGGGGCGAAGCGGGACGGGACGCTCACGGCGCTCGCGCTCGACGTCGTGACGAACACGGGCGCGTACGGGAACCATGCCCCGGGCGTCATGTTCCACGGGTGCAACGAGTCCGTGAGCGTGTACCGGTGCGCGAACAAGAAGATCGATGCGCGCGCCGTCTACACGCACACAGTTCCCGCCGGGGCGTTCCGCGGCTATGGGCTCAGCCAGATGATCTTCGCGGTCGAATCGGCCGTGGATGAGCTCGCAGCCGGCATCGGCATGGACCCGCTCCAATTCCGGCGCCGGAACATGGTCTACCGCGGCGACCCCATGATCGCGTCGCACCCCGAGCCCGAACCCGACGTCCTGTACGGGAGCTATGGCCTCGACCAATGCGTGCGGCTCGTGACGAAGGCCCTCAAGCGTGGCAGGGAGCGCGAGCGGCAGTTCAACGGTCCGCTGGGTACGGGCGAGCTCGGCCCCGAGTGGCTCGTGGGGGAGGGCTCCGCGCTGTCGATGATCGACACCGTGCCGCCGCGCGGGCACCACGCGCACTCACGGATCGCGCTCCTGCCCGACGGGCGGTTCGCCCTCGACGTCGGGACCGCCGAGTTCGGCAACGGCACGAGCACGGTCCACGTGCAGCTCGCGGCGACGGCGCTCTCCGCGGGGGCCGCGGACGTCGAGCTGAGGAACGCCGACACGGCGCTTACCGATCATGACACGGGCGCGTTCGGGTCCACCGGGACCGTCGTGGCGGGGAAGGCCACGCTCGCGGCGGCGCAGGAGCTCGCGGGGCGGATCCTCGCGTTCGCC
>NZ_JBKZWT010000429.1:0-2496 GCF_047759905.1 Sinomonas sp. G460-2
CAGGAGAAGAAGCGCGAGCTCGAGTACATCTGGGAGGACCTCTACCTCCACGGATCGAAGGGCGATGATTTCGTCGGCGTCCAGTCGTACTCCAGCCAGTGGGTAAGCGAAGCGGGCATCGAGCCGCACCCACCAAGCCCGGACAACACCTTGGTCGGCACGGCCTACCGCCCCGACGCGATCGGCATCGCCCTGCGCCACACCGCAGAGGTCACCGGAGGGGTCCCGATCCTCATCACCGAGAACGGCATCGCAACGGCCAACGACGGGCGCCGGATCGCGTACACCGGCGAGGCGCTCCGCCACGTCTCCGAGGCGATCGACGGCGGCATCGACGTCCGTGGGTACCTGCATTGGAGCCTCCTGGACAACTACGAGTGGGGCCACTGGGAGCCCACCTTCGGGCTCGTGGCGGTCGACAGGGAGACGTTCGTCCGCACGCCCAAGCCGAGCCTCGCCTGGCTCGGCGCCGTCGCCCGCGCCGGCGAGCTCGCCGCCGTCGCCCGCTAGCCTGCCCGACCTTAGCCCCGCTGCCCCGGCCCTAAACCCCGCCTTCCACCCTTCAGGAGACCTTCGATGCTGAAGCCCCTCGCTACCGCCACCCGCGACCTCGTCAGCCTCGACGGGCTGTGGGCCTTCGCCCTTGACACCAGGGTCGGGCCCGAGCCGTGGAGGTCGCGGCTCGAGACCCGCCTCGAAGCGGCCGTTCCGGCCAGCTACAACGACCTGTTCGCCGACCAGGAGATCCACGACCACGTGGGCCTCGTCTGGTACCAGCGCACCGTCCGCGTCCCTCGCGGCTGGTACGGCGAACGGATCGTGCTCCGATTCGACGCCGCTACCCATGCCGCGTCCGTCTACGTCAACGACACCTTGGTGGCAACGCACGACGGCGGGTACACGCCGTTCGAGGCGGACCTCACCGAGGTCGTCGCCCCCGGGGCGGAGTTCCGGCTGACTGTGTCCGTGGACAACCGGCTCACGAATGTCACTATCCCCCCGGGGAAACTGACCGTCGGCCCCGACGGGAAGGAACGGCAGAGCTACTTCCACGACTTCTACAACTATGCAGGCCTCGCCCGCTCCGTGCGGCTCTACAGCACGCCTCCGACCCACCTCACAGACGTGACGGTGACGACCGACATCGACGGGTCCACAGGGCTCGTGGCCTATCGGCTCGCGACGAGCGAGCCGGCTCCGGCGAGCGTGCGCCTTGTAGACGAGACGGGAGTCGTCGTCGCCTCCTGTGAGGGGCACGCGGGCACGCTCCGGGTCGAGGACTCCGTGCTCTGGAGGCCGGGGGCGGCCTACCTGTACCGGCTCGAGATCGAGGTCCACGACGGGTGGCAGACTGTGGACACCTACGAACTCCCCGTCGGAATCCGCACCGTCGCCGTCCGAGGGGACCAGTTCCTCATCAACGGCGAACCGTTCTACTTCACAGGCTTCGGCAAGCACGAGGACTCCGCGGTCAGGGGCAAGGGGCACGACAACGCGTACCTCGTCCACGACTTCCGCCTCCTCGACTGGACCGGGGCAAACTCCTTCCGCACGTCCCACTACCCGTACGCCGAGGAAGTCCTCGAGTTCGCGGACCGCCACGGGATCGTCGTCATCGACGAGACCGCCGCCGTCGGCCTCAACCTCGCCGTCGAAGGGGGCCTCACGGGCGCGCCGCCGCGGCCCACGTTCTCCCCCGAGACCATCAACAGCCAGACCCAGGCCGCCCACGCCCAGCACCTGCGCGAGCTCATCGACCGGGACAAGAACCACCCCAGCGTCGTGATGTGGTGCGTCGCGAACGAGCCCTCGACCAACGAGGACGGCGCCCGGGAGTACTTCGAGCCCCTCATCACCCTCACCCGCGAGCTCGACCCGACGCGCCCCGTGACAATGACAACGGTCATCTTCGCAACCGCCGAGAACGACCGCACCGCCGACCTCGTCGACGTCATCTCCCTCAACCGCTACTACGGCTGGTACGTCGCCACCGGCGACCTCGCCGCCGCGGAGCAGATGCTCGAGGCCGACCTGCGCGGCTGGGCCGCGAAATACGGCAAGCCGATCATGATGAGCGAATACGGCGCGGACACCATCTCGGGCCTCCACTCCGTGACGGCCACCCCGTGGACCGAGGAGTTCCAGGCCGACTTCCTCGCCATGAACCACCGGGTCTTCGACCGCATCCCGTCCTTCGTCGGCGAGCACGTGTGGAACTTCGCCGACTTCGGCACCGGTCCCGCCATCCACCGCGTCGACGGGAACAAGAAGGGCGTCTTCACCCGCGACCGCAAGCCCAAGGCGGCCGCCTTCGCCCTGCGCGAGCGCTGGCGCGGGCTCCGCGGACGCAAGCCCGCACCCGAGGTGCTCCGCGAGTCGGAACTCTCGGCGTCACTCCTCTGACAGCTGCACGCCACCTCACCACCCCCACTCCCCCCGTCCTCGTCGCACCGTCCATCCCTCACCCGCCCAGACAACGGAGTCACCATGTCCACG
>NZ_JBKZWT010000043.1:0-20726 GCF_047759905.1 Sinomonas sp. G460-2
GACCCTCGAGCGGCAGGCGCTCGAGGTCGCACTCCAACATCCCGAATCGCTCGACGACAACGCGTGGCGCGACTTCGGGCTCGCCCACTTCACCGCGCCTGCCTACCAGGCCGTCCACGCCGCCATCGGTGCGGCGGGTCGCCCAGCCGCCAGTGGCGAAGGGCTCTCGGCGTGGGTCGAGCGGGTACGCGACGAGGCCCCGGAGCCGCTCCGGGCGCTCCTCGCGGAGCTCGCCGTCACACCGCTTCCGGCCTCGACGCAGGAGTCGCTCGAGCGCTACTGCCGGGACATCCTCGCGGGCCTGTTCGAGCTCCAGATCACGGCTCGCAAAGCCGAGCTCATGGGGCAGCTCCAGAGGCTCGACGCGAGCACCCCGCCGGAGGAGCATCAGCGGCTCAACCGCGAGCTCATGGAGCTCGAACTACGGCGCCGTCAGCTGCGCCAGCGGGACTGAGTCGATTTCCGATCCGGCCTCGCTCCCTGCTAATCTTTAGGGCGTTGCGCCATTCCCCCGTAGCTCAATTGGCAGAGCATTCGACTGTTAATCGAAGGGTTACTGGTTCGAGTCCAGTCGGGGGAGCTTGGAGTCCCATGCCTTCTGGCATGGCGGCGCCATTCCCCCGTAGCTCAATTGGCAGAGCATTCGACTGTTAATCGAAGGGTTACTGGTTCGAGTCCAGTCGGGGGAGCCACTGGCCGGAATATCATGGATTCATGGCCGCGCGGAAGGTCACCCTGCCTGCCGGGTGGACCCGTTACGAGGGTCCACTCCTGACGATCTGGCGCGTGCGGTACGAGCGAATCTACGGCGAGGGATCCGCCGAACACTACGCCGACGGCATGTTCGTCCGCGACCACCGCAGGCCCATCGCGCAGTGGATCAACTACTCGTTGAAGTCCGCGATCCTCGTCGCCCCCGAGACACCCACCGGCTGGCCGGTTCAGCGCTTCGCGGTCTACTACGCCCCGCCGGGGGACGGCCTCGAGCCCATCCTGACCGCACGCCACGAGTGGCAGCCCCGCGGACCCCGGGGGTCGACCACGGACGCGGACGCCTTCGCGGCGGCAGTCGAGTCCGCCGAGCAGTTCCTCGTCGCAGAGGCCGCCTTCGGCGCGATCGGCTGACCGGGCCCCCACCACCCATCACCCCCCCCCGGCTTGCCCCGAAAGCGCGGGGGTCAATGGTAGCTTTGGTGACGGACCGCCACGTGGTCCTGTCAGCTTCGGCCAGAAGGGGAAGGGGCCCAGCGATGAGTGGTCGCCACAGCTCGCCTGCCATGAGGCGTCCGCGCCTCGCGGCCTTGCCGGACCTTGTGGGTCAGGCAGCGAGATTGGCCCCCCGTCAGCTCAACGACGAAATCGCGCTCGCGAAGTACGAGCTCAAGGACCGTGGGATCAAGGTCGGCGTCGGGGCTGCGCTCTTCGTCGCCGCCCTCATCTTCCTGGGCCTCCTCGTGATCGCCCTCGTGGTGGCGGCGATCCTCGGCCTCGCCACGGTCATGCCGGGGTGGCTCGCGGCGCTCGTGGTGAGCGCGGCGTTCCTCATCATCCTCGCCATTGCGGCACTTCTTGGGCTGAGGAGCGTCAAGAAGGCTATGCCGCTCGTTCCCGCGGATGCGATCCGCGGGATCCGGCACGATCTCGGCGTCATCACGGAGGGCCGGGACTTCGACCCGCGCGTTCTCGACCCCACCACGATCCAGTACAAGCGCGCTCAAGCGGCCAAGGAGGCCGCGGCGGCGAAGGCCAAGATGGAGAAGGCCGCCGAGGACCGGGCGCACGGCCGGATCAAGCCGCCGACTCCGACCGAGGCGGAGCTGCGCGCCCGTATCGAGAAGCGCCGCGACCACATCCTCGACGTCCGCGACGGGCTCGTCGAGGAGCTCGACGTCAAGCGCCAGGCGGAGGCGCTCGCCGAGGATGCGCGCGATGCGTTCAATCGTCTGCGGGGCGCCGCGTTCGCGAAGGCCCAGCGGGCCTCGCGCGCCTCGTCCGGCAGCGGGGGTGGCGAGCCGACGGCGGCTGGTGGGTCCCGCGCGTCGTCCGCTGCGGACGCCGTCAGGGAGCGGTGGGCGCCGATCGCGGTCTTTACGGTCTCCGCGACCGCGTTCGTCGTCTTCCTGCGCAAGCTGGTGAAGAGCTGACGCGGCCTCGGGCCGCTGCTCGGGATTGTCGATGAGGATCTTCGGCGCGGGTGCTCGACCCGGACGGCCGTCGGTGCATCACGACCGGGTGCTGACCGTGCCCAACGTCCTTACGGTGGTGCGTTTCATGGGGGTGCCGCTGTTCATGTGGCTCGTCCTCGGGGCGCGTGAATACGGCTGGGCGGTCTTCGTTCTCGCGGTCATGGGCGGGACGGATTGGGTGGACGGGTATATCGCCCGGCGTTTCGATCAGACCTCCGAGCTAGGGCGCGTGCTCGACCCGGCCGCCGACCGCCTCGCGCTCCTCGCTGTTGGCCTGACCCTTGTGCTCGCTGGCGTGGTCCAGTGGTGGTACTTCGCGGCGCTCCTCCTGCCCGACGTCGTGCTGGGCACTGCGTCCCTCTTCTACTTCCGCAACCACCCTGACCTGCCGGTGAGCCGTGTCGGCAAGGCGCGCACGGCGCTCCTGCTGGTCGGCACGCCGCTCCTGGTGCTGTCGAAGCTCCCGATCCCGGGCTCGGGGGCGTACCTCGCGCTCGCGTGGGTGTTCCTGGTCCTCGGACTCGTGGGCCACTGGATCGCGGGCTACAACTACTTCTGGGCCATCGTCCGCAAGGGCCGCGGCGTGCGCAGCGAGCGGCGCGCAGGCGAGGACGACGGCGGAGCGGGCGGCGCAGCGGACGACGGCGGGGTGCGGCTCTGATGGTCTGGTTCGCTGTCGTCCTCGCGCTCCTCGGGGCCCTGTTCCTTGCGCTGGGCGCTCAGCGGCAGGGCAGTGCCGTCAAGCTCGACACCGGCGGGCTGGGGCTCAACTCCAACGGGTTCCTGCGGCTCCTGCGAAACCCGCGCTGGCTCCTCGGGCTCCTGCTCCTCGGCCTCGGACTCCTGTGCAACATGATCGCCCTCATCACGGCCCCACTCACGGTCGTCCAGCCGATCGGCGCGATCGCCCTCGTGATCACGACCGTGGTGAATTCGAAGGACCAGGGGATCACGCTCAACCGTCCTACCGTGGTCGCGATCAGCTCGTGCGTCACGGGGTCCGCGATCTTCGTGCTCCTCGCGGTCAACGCGACCGCCGAGAATCACCACGTCTCGAGCGCCGAGGAGCTCACGATCGTGCTCCTGCTAGTCCTCGCGATCGCCGTGTTCGGCGGGCTCGCCGTGGTCTTCCGGCAGCGGCTCAACGCGTTCGTCTTCATTCTCGGTGCGGGCGTCCTCTTCGGCTTCGTGGCCGTGCTCACGCGCATCATCGGCCGCCAGCTGCTCGATCCGAACGGACTCTTCCTGCTCAACGTCCAGTGGTATTCGATCCTTGCGATCGCGGCGGCCGGCGGGCTTGGTTCGTGGTTCGTGCAGAACGCGTATTCGGCCGGGCCGCCTGATCTCGTGATCGCGGGGCTCACTGTGATTGACCCCATGGTCGGCGTCGCGATCGGCATCACGATCCTCGGAGAGCTTCGGCCACATGTTCCACCCGTGATGGGAATTGGCATGGCTGCGGCCGCGCTCGTTGCTATCGTGGGTGTCGTTGCCCTGTCCCGGCACCACCCGGAGGTCACGAGCCGCAAGAACGAAGCGGCCCGCGAGCTCCGCGGATCCGCCGGACCGGGGCAGTGACCGGCCGACCAGGAGAGATATACGTGACCCTGCCCGACCCCGAGGTCCCGACCGACAAGCCGCTGACGATCCTGATCGGCGCCGACACCTACCCGCCCCACGTGAACGGCGCCGCGCAGTTCGGCTACCGTCTCGCGAAGGGCATGACCGCGCGCGGCCACAACGTCCACGTGCTCGCGAGCCGCTTCGAGAAGGGCAAGAGCTTCACCGAGGCGCGGCCCGAGGCTATGGTTCACCGCCTCCGCTCGCATTCCGTGCCGACCCACCCCTACTTCCGGGTCGTGTTCCCGTGGGAGATCAAGAAGGAGATCGCGCTCCTCTTCGATCGCGTCCAGCCGGACGTCGTGCACATCCAGAGCCACTACATGATTGGTGAGCACGTCCTGTACGAGGCGGTGAAGCGCGGCATCCGCGTCATCGCGACCAATCACTTCATGCCGGAGAACCTCAACCCGTTCCTGCCGTTCCCGAAGTGGTTCCTCGACATCGTCGGACGCCGGTCTTGGAAGGACATGGGCAAGGTCATGGGCCAGGCAGACGTCGTCACGACGCCGACGCCGCTGGCCGCCAAAGCGATGCACAACCACGCGTTCCTCCACCAGGTCATCCCGCTTTCGAACGGCATCGATTCCCACGCGTACGAGCTCGGGCCCGGGGAGCGCGTCGAGCGGAACCCGTGGCCGACCGTGCTCTTCGCGGGCCGGCTCGCCGAGGAAAAGAACGTTGACGTCCTCATCGACGCGGTCGCGAAGCTCCCTGCCGAGCTCAACGTGCACCTCGAGATCGTGGGGGACGGCGAGATCCGGCCCCGCCTCGATGCGCAGGTCGAACGGCTCGGCATGGGCGGCCGCGTGCGCTTCCTGGGTCTCGCGCCCGACGCCGAGCTGCGCGAGGCGTACATTCGCGCCGACGTCTTCTGCATGCCGGGCACCGCGGAGCTCCAGTCGCTCGTGACGCTTGAGGCCATGAGCGCGTCGACCCCCGTGGTCCTCGCCGACGCGATGGCGCTCCCGCACCTCGTGCGCGACGGCGAGAACGGCTATCTCTTCCGCCCTTACGACCGCGACGATCTCGCCGCGAAGCTGCTCGCGATCCTGAGCCTGCCGGAGGCCGACCGTTCCGCGATGGGCAAGGTGAGCCACGAGATGGTGCAGAGGCACAGCATCAAGTACACGCTCGACACGTTCGAGGCGCTGTACCGCGGGGCGGACACCGTGCCGCCGCACGGCTGACCTCGGCGGGCCGTCGGTGCAGGCGCGTCAGCTCCTGTAGCCTGTAATGCGCAGCGAATGCTGTTGCGCGGGGGTGTAGCTCAGCCGGTTAGAGCAGCGGACTCATAATCCGTCGGTCGCGGGTTCAAGCCCCGCCGCCCCTACTATCTGGACGGGCCCTTGAGCCCTGCGCGGGGACCGAACGGGCCATTCCGCACGAACCAATCTTGCCTTATCGTGTGGGCAGGCCGTTCCGTCTGGTCCTCATTGTCGAGGCAGTCGGTGCGGCCCAAGGATTGGGGAAGCGTGGGCCAGCGAACCGAGCATCTCATGCGGCTCCGGCGTGCCTCCGTCGAGGCGCTGTGGACCGGTCGTGCCGCCGCGCTCGCAGGGGCAGCCGTCGCGATCCTCTCCTCGGCGAGGGCAGTTCCGCTCGTACCGGTCGCGGGCCTTGTCTTCGCCGCGGCCGGCGTGCTCATGGGTGTTATGGCAAGGCAGCGGATCCTGGAGATCGACCGCGAGCTTCGGAACGCGGCACGGGTTCGTCGGAACGGGCCGAGCGCGAGCCTCCCGGTGCGCGAGCCGGTCGCGGCGGGTGCCGAGGCGACGCCGTCGCTCTCGGGACCGACATCGGGCCGCGCGCCGTCCGCCCCGTCCGTGGATCGTGAGCTCGCGGCCACGCTGTGGGAATTGGAGCACGAGTTCGACCTGAGGCGCGCCCTGCGCTGCGTGTACGACGGCGCGGAGGGCGACGGCGCGCGGGTCGTCGACGCCGTCATCGGCGAGTCCGCCCTGCTTTCCGCGACCGTGTACGACCTGAGGACCAGACGGAGCTGGGAGCGGCTCGTGTTGAGCGCCCCCGGGATCCTCGCCTTCCTTCGCGAGGAAGACTTGGACCGGACGGAGGCCGCCGCCCGGCCGTCTCTCGTCGTCGCGGACCAGGAGTTCGAGGGCTGCGTCTTCTGGCTTCCCTCGGGCCGTCGGAGGTGGAACCCGGCGTGGAAGATTGCCTATACGAGCTCACCGGACAGCGATCCGTACATGAATCTTCAGGTCGCCCACCGCGGGATCGTGCGGATCAGGTTTCGCATCGCCGACCGTCCGGAGGGTCCGATCCGCGACGGGCTGTGGGCACAGTTCGAGGTCCTCGCTCAGCGGGTTGCGGACGCCGTCGAGCGTCCCCGCTGACTGGCTGAGGTCCTCATGTGGGCGGCGGCGCGTCAGCCCTGGGACTCTTCGCCCCTCGCGTCCCACTCGTCCGTGCGGCGGAGGTGATCCTCGGGCCCCTGATAGGCGGCGAGGTCCTTCCAGTTCTCCGGCAGGCCGGTCGGCTGGTGTGCGCCCCCGCGCCGGGCCTTCCGCCGTGGCTCGCCTTGCAGATTCCGCTCGCTCAGAGACGGGTCGTGTGCGGCTGCCAGGACCGCGGCAGCCTCAGAGAGCGTGCGTCCGATCTTCAGGAGCGCCTCCCTGTCCGTGTCGGAGGCAAGCGAGATGCCCGGGACGTGGAGTGCGTCGGGATCCGTTTCGGCCACGTCGAGGCCAAGTGATCGCGCCGCAGCCATGACGATCTCGGTCGTGCTCGCGCCGGTTGCCTTCTGGAGACCCCTGATCGTGTCCGGGTCGGGAAAGTTCTTCAGCGGCGAGTTGATGAGCTGGAACAGTCGTTTGCCGGTCGGCACTCCGCCGCATGCTCTCGACATCGCCTCGAAGGACCAACCGCGGGCTGCTTTGACGTCAGCGAGCAGCGCTCCGAGATCTGGCTGGCTCATCACTCTCCCCTCATTCGCGTTGGACAGCGACCGTCCAACTCCTGAATCTTAGGCATCTCTCGCCGCCACGTGCCGACACGCCGACACGCGGTGCCTAACATGTGCCTAACTTTTCGGCTCCAAGATCCCCGGAATCCCGGGCCAATCTGGGTGGGGTGCCTAAGATGTGCCTAACTTTGGTTGGTCTACCGTTACCCCCTGCTTGACGGTGGATGCGCCGGTCGATTGAATGGAGTAACGCATCAGGCATCGGACGTACCGGAGGGGGTGGCACGCCGACATGCGCATGAGGCTCGTGGCTCGTGACGCCCTCGTGGAGCTCATGGCCCTTCGCGGGTGGTCGAACCGGGGCCTCGCCGAGGTTGCTGGCTGCGCCCCCGGAACCATCGACAACCTCGTGTCCGGGAGGACCCAATCCGTCAACAGGATCCGCACGGCCAAGCGGATCTGCCTGGCACTTGATGTTCCGCTCGAGGTCTTTTTTGTGTCCGTGGCTTCTAGTGGTACTTCGTATGCGAGAAATCGTAGCTCGAAGACCGGTGTCTCGCGCAAGGCCCAACGGCCGCGCGGAGAGGTCGCGGAACCGGGAGGATGAGCGCCTACTCGGCGCCCGAGCTTAACGCACAAGGAGGTGGGGCTTCACTAATCGTTCCGATCGTCAACCAATTCGATCGTCAACTGCTCGAATTCAATGAGGTCGCGCGTGCCGGCATGACCTTAGCCATGGATGTCAGCGGTGTCTGTAAGCGCTACGGCAAGAAGGCAGCGCTGACCGACTTCAGGCTGCAGCTTGAACCGGGCAGGATTCACGGCCTGCTGGGGCCGAACGGCTCAGGGAAGACCACCGGCCTCCACATCGTCACAGGGCTTGTGGTCCCCGATGCAGGTGAAGTGATCATTGCGGGCTCGCCGGACGCCATGGTGGCGCCAGGGACACCTACAGGATTGCTCGCGCAGCACGGTGACGGTTCGACCCTCGAGGATGTCTTTCTCAGCCTCACGGGGCTGCGGGAAGCGGGACTCCAACGGGCCGCCAGAATCGCTTCGGTCCTCTCGAAATCGTCCGATTGAACCCCCCTGCGGGATCTGAGAGCAAAGGAGCAAAGTCGTGTTCGCGAGGATAGTCCTCTCCGCTTTGGGCGGGATCTTCGTCGGGGTGGCCGTTTTGGTGATCGTGCTGATTGCCTCGGTGGGCTTCGCATGGGCCACTGGCACGCGCGCCTTCCTGCCGGGGATTTTCGAAGCATGGTTCACCGAGGAAAACGGACTGCCGGCGGTCGACTTCGAGCCCAACCCGTGGGGGATGCTCGTCGTCGTTCTGCTCGTTTCGGCGTCGACGGCGGTAGGAGCCCTGCGCAAGCGCGGAAGAGAAGGGCAGCAGTGAAGGCGGGACAGCTGGTTCCTCTCCTGGCGCTCGCCGGTGGGTTCGGCCTTTCGCTCTCGGCTATGGCGTTCGTCCTGGCGTATCGGCTCCTCGCCACGACGGGCTTCGTGGCCGCGTGCGCCGTTACGCCCTCGGCTCGTCGCGGATGCGGACTTCCACCGTGTGGGTTCGAACGGCGTGGTCTTCCCATGGCCGTTTGAGCCGGAAGGTGATCGTGCCGCTGGCCGTGGCCCGCACGGCGAAGCGCTGAACGATGGGAGCCCCGGGAGTTGGGGGAGACGCGGCTGTTGTGCCGTCGGGCATCAGAGAGTGGCTGGTGACGGCGACGCCATCGGGCAGGCCCGCGATCTCCCAGCGATAGCCTGCTCCGCCCGACCGTGACAGATCCACGGAGAATTCGGCTCCGGCCTCGACCTCGCGCGTCTCACTCGAATCGTGGGCAGTTTCCACGCGGGCGATTCTTCTCCCGCCTCCGGACTGAGGCAAGACGATAATGCGCTCGGGGCGGAGTCCTGCGCTCTTGATGGCCGTGAACCTCGATGCTATGTTACTGATCAGTAACTACTGGCCAGTAACAACCTGGCCGAGAGGTCAGGAGGACCCCATGGCGCCTACGAATCCGGCCGAGCTGCCCTACGCCGACGGCGACTTCTACGCTTTCGAGGCCCTCCTTTCTGACAAGGAGCGCGATCGGCTGCACGAGGTCCGCGGCTGGCTCGACGCCAACGTGCGTCCCATCGCCGTGGACTGCTGGAACCGTGCCGAGTTCCCGCACCACCTCGTGCCCCGACTCGCCGAGCTTGACGTTGTGAGCCCGGTGCGGCGCCAGGGTCACTCGAACCTCCTCGCGGGGCTCCTGCACGCGGAATTTACGCGCGCCGACGCCTCGATCGCGACGTTCATGGGGGTGCACGACGGGCTTTTCACGGGTTCGCTCGAGCTCCTCGCATCGCGCGAACAGCAAGAGGAGTGGCTGCCCGACGTCTACGCCCTCCGCAAGATCGGCGCGTTCGGGCTCACTGAACCGCTCGGTGGCAGCGATGTGGCGGGCGGGACGCGAACCACGGCGCGTCGGGACGGTTCGACGTGGGTGCTCAACGGCGCGAAGCGCTGGATTGGCAACGCGACGTTCTCCGACTGGATCGTGGTCTTCGCGCGCGACGTGGACGACAACCAGGTCAAGGCCTTCCTGGTCGACACCTCGCTCGAGGGCTACTCGGCCGCCAAGATCGAGAACAAGATCTCCCTGCGCACGGTCCAGAACGCCGACGTGACGCTTGAGAACGTCGCGGTGCCGGACGAGTTCAAGCTCGCCCACGGCAACAGCTTCCGCGACACGAACCGCGTGCTCAAGGTGACGAGGCTCTCCGTCGCGTGGCAGGCCGTCGGCCTCCAGATGGCCGCGTTCGACGTTGCGCGGCGCTACGCGGTCGAACGGATGCAGTTCGGCCGTCCGATCGCCTCCTTCCAACTCGTCCAAGACCAGCTCGTGACCATGCTCGGCAACACCGTGAGCTCGCTCGGCCTCATGGTGCGGCTGTCCCAGCTCGAGGAGGCAGGGCAAGCGCGCGATGAGCAGTCCGCGCTCGCGAAGGCCTACACGACAGCCCGCATGCGGGAGTCAGTCGCGTTGGGGCGGGGCATCCTTGGCGGGAACGGCATCGTCACGGACTACGGGATGGCAAAGGTCTTCGCCGACGCGGAGGCCGTGTTCTCCTACGAGGGCACGCACGAGATCAACACGCTCGTGGCCGGCCGCGCCATCACCGGGATGTCCGCGATCGTCTAGAGCGATCGTGTCCCGCGGTCACCCGCCCCACGGCAAGAGGACGGACGGCCGGGTGTCCGCGACGAACTTCAGTGGGTCCACGTAGTCCTCGCCCTCGCGCACTCCCCAGTGAACGCAGGGCCCCGCGCGGCAGTGTGTGTCCCCTCGGCTGAGGCGCCCGAGCGTCTGGCCTGCCGCGACGCGCGTGCCGGCGGCGAGCGTCGTCTCGATCGGCTCGAAGCTGCTTCGGAGCCCGTTCCCGTGGTCGATGGTCACGACCGGCCGGTCGACGACCGTCCCTGCGAACGCCACTACGCCAGCGGTGGGGGAGCGGAGCTCCTGCTCGGGCGAGGCGGCGAGGTCCACGCCGCGATGCCCGGCGAGCCACGGCTTCTCCGGGGCGTCGAAACTGCGCACGACGGCGGGCCGCGGCGCGAGCGGCCACTCCCACCCCGCGGACGGCGCGGCCCAGGGGGATGCGGCTCGGGGAGGCGACCCCGGGGGAGGCGCGGTCCAGGGCAGGACGAGCCACGGAACGAGCAGGGCCAGTGCGAGCGCGAGCCGGGCTCCGGCGAACGGGGCGAGCATGTCTCGAGCCTTCCGCTCGGCCGGGCGCAGCGCGAGGGGCGCTGGGCGCCATGTGGACTACCGCCGTCGTCCGTTTGTGTGGGGGAGAATTGCGGGTGCCGCCGCGCGAGACGGGCCCGCGGGAGCCGCCGCGGCGGCCAGACCCGCTCGTGCCCCTGTAGTACACTGAGAGCCGCGGCCTTCTGCTCCCTCACACATGACAGGTGCTTGCCATGCCATGCGCGAGGTGCAGGAAGTCGACTCCGCGCATCCAGCGCCGAGCCGTCGAACGGTTCGGCACTGCTGCCTGACGGTCCGCCCAGTTGATTCAGCGGGGCGGCTCGGGCTCGCAGGGGATGCCAGGGACTGCGGCCGGCCGGCCGCCGTCAGAGAACCGTCAGAACAAGGGCAGGGGCAAGGGCAGCCGGGAAGGCTCCCTCACGAAATGACCTGCCGGAAGGAGCGTCGGCATGCCCGTCGTCACCATGCGCCAGCTGCTCGACAGCGGCGTCCACTTCGGTCACCAGACCCGCCGTTGGAACCCGAAGATGAAGCGCTTCATCTTCACCGAGCGCAACGGCATCTACATCATTGACCTCCAGCAGTCGCTCTCCTACATCGACCGCGCCTTCGAGCACGTCAAGGCCACGGTCGCCAAGGGCGGCACGGTGCTCTTCGTCGGCACCAAGAAGCAGGCCCAGGAGGCCATCGCCGAGCAGGCCACGCGCGTCGGCCAGCCGTACGTCAACCAGCGTTGGCTCGGCGGCATGCTCACCAACTTCTCCACGGTTGCCAAGCGCATCCAGCGCCTCAAGGAGCTCGAGGAGATCGACTTCGAGGACGTGGCCGGTTCGGGCCGCACCAAGAAGGAACTCCTCATCCTCCAGCGCGAGAAGGACAAGCTCGAGAAGACCCTCGGCGGCATCCGCAACCTCTCCCGCACGCCGGCGCTCCTCTGGGTCGTTGACACCAAGAAGGAGCACCTCGCGGTTGACGAGGCCAAGAAGCTCGGCATCCCGGTCGTTGCGATCCTCGACACGAACTGCGATCCCGACGAGGTCAACTACCCGATCCCGGGCAACGACGACGCGATCCGCTCCGTCAACCTCCTCACCCGTGTGGTGGCCGACGCGGTGGCCGAGGGCCTGATCGCCCGCAACAACCGCGCCGCCGGCTCCGAGGGCGCCTCGTCCGCCGAGCCGCTCGCTGAGTGGGAGCGCGAGCTCCTCGAGGGCCAGAACGCTGAGGAGGCCACTCCGGCCGCCGAGGAGGCCGCCCCGGCCGCCGAAGACGCTCCGGCCGAGGGTGAGCAGAACTAGCCCCCAGACCATTCCTCCAGACCGGGCGCCCGCCCGGTCTGGGGGCCGACGGCAGGATGGCACCGGACCCGGTGCCATCCTGCCACTGTGAGAAGTGCAGATAACAAGACAGAGGGGTTCACATGGCGAACTACACCGCTGCTGACATCAAGGCCCTGCGCGAGCGCACGGGTGCCGGCATGATGGACGTCAAGAAGGCTCTCGACGAGGCCAACGGCGACGCCGAGAAGGCCATCGAGATCATTCGCATCAAGGGCCTCAAGGGTGCGACCAAGCGCGAGGGTCGCTCGACCGCCGAGGGCCTCGTGGCCGCGAAGGTCGAGAACGGCGTCGGCGTCATGGTCGAGGTCAACTGCGAGACCGACTTCGTTGCCAAGTCCGCCAAGTTCATCGAGCTCGCCGATCAGGTTCTCGCCGCGGCCATCGCCTCCGGCGCTGGCGATGTCGAGGCCCTCCTTGCGGCTCAGATCGACGGCAAGCCCGTGAGCGAGTTCGTCGTCGAGGAAGGTGCCGTGCTCGGCGAGAAGGTTGCCGTCCGCCGCGTGGCGCGCATCGAGGGCGCGACCGTGGACGCCTACCTCCACAAGACGTCCAAGGACCTCCCGGCTCAGGTCGGCGTGCTGCTCGCGGTGAGCGGCGAGGGCGAGGCCGCCCAGGCCGCCGCCCACGACGTTGCCGTGCACGTCGCCGCGATGTCGCCGAACTACCTCCGCCGCGAGGACGTTCCGGCCGACCTCGTCGAGTCCGAGCGCCGCATCGCCGAGGAGACCGCTCGCGCCGAGGGCAAGCCCGAGGCCGCGCTCACCAAGATCGTCGAAGGCCGCGTGACCGGCTTCTTCAAGGGCGAGGTGCTCCTCGACCAGGCGTTCGCGAAGGACGCCAAGAAGAGCGTCGGCCAGGTCCTCCAGGAGGCCGGAGTCGAGGCGACCGCGTTCGCGCGCTTCCGCGTCGGCGCCTAGCAGATCCACCCCCGGGCTCTTCGCAGCCCACCAGCGTGAGGGGCGGCCACCCCGTGTGGCCGCCCCTTTTGCGCGCCAGCAATGCCGATAATCTAGACCAAGGCCATATCCACCGGTTCGAGGGGACAGATCACTCATGGACACCGTACAGACCGACGTGCAGACCGCTACTCTCCCCATCGCGGACGATCCCCTCCCACCCCGCCGGCGCCGGGTCCTGCTCAAACTGTCCGGCGAGGTATTCGGCGGCGGCAAGCTCGGCGTCGACCCGGCCACCGTGCGCGGCGTGGCGCACCAGATCGCGGCAGCGGTCGACGACGTCGAGGTCGCCATCGTGGTGGGCGGCGGCAACTTCTTCCGCGGCGCCGAGCTGTCGCAGAGCGGGATGGACCGATCCCGCGCCGACTACATGGGCATGCTCGGCACGGTCATGAACTGCCTCGCGCTCCAGGACTTCCTCGAGCAGGCGGGCGTCGAGACCCGCGTCCAGAGCGCGATCACGATGGGCCAGGTGGCCGAGGCGTACATTCCGCGCCGCGCGATCCGGCACATGGAGAAGGGGCGCGTCGTGATCTTCGGCGCAGGCGCCGGGCTCCCGTACTTCTCGACCGACACCGTGGCCGTCCAGCGCGCCCTCGAGGTGCACGCCGACGTGGTCCTCATGGCCAAGAGCGGTGTCGACGGGGTCTATACGGCGGATCCCAAGAAGGACCCCGAGGCCCGCAAGCTCGAGCACCTCACCTACGACGACGCGCTTCGCCGCGACATCCGGGTCATGGATCAGACCGCCATGACGATGTGCAAGGACAACGGACTCACCATGATCGTGTTCGGCATGCAGGGCGAGGGGAACGTGACGAAGGCGATTCTTGGCGGCGAGCTCGGCACGGTAGTGACTCCGTAATCCCGCTAGGATGTCAGCAGCCCTTCAGCACTAGCCAGCTGTCAGCAGTCCACGAATCAGGAGCCAAACAACCGTGATCGAAGAGACGCTTCTCGAAGCCGCCGAAAAGATGGAGAAGGCCGTCGAGGTGGCCAAGGAGGACTTCGCCGCGATCCGGACCGGCCGCGCCAACCCCGCCCTGTACGCGAAGGTCATGGTGGAGTACTACGGCACCCCGACGCCGCTCCAGCAGCTCGCGTCGTTCCAGGTCTCCGACGCGCGCACGATCCTCATCACGCCGTTCGACAAGACCGCACTGCGCGACATCGAGCGTGCGCTGAGCGACTCCGAGGTCGGCGCCAACCCGTCCAACGACGGCAGCGTGATCCGTGTGGTCCTCCCCGAGCTCACGCAGGAGCGCCGCAAGGAGTACGTCAAGATCGTCAAGGGCAAGGGTGAGGACGCGAAGGTGTCCATCCGCAGCATCCGCCGCAAGGCCAAGGAGTCGATGGACCGCCTCGTCAAGGACGGCGAGGTCGGCGAGGACGATGGCGTGCGCGGCGAGCGGGAGCTCGACGGCCTGACCAAGCAGCACACGGACAGCGTCGACGAGCTCGTGAAGCGCAAGGAATCCGAGCTGCTCGAGGTCTGATGACCGTTCCCCAGCCCGAGGCCGGCCCGCAGCCTGGACACGAGCCAGAGTACGCTGGGTCGGTCCGCGACGCTCCGGGCGCCCCGATCTCCCGGCGCGCCCGCCGCGATGCGGACGACGCCGAGAAGGCCGCCGCTACCGCTGTGGCAACCCCGCCGACCTCGAGGGCGGGGCGGAACCTGCCCGCCGCGATCGTGGTGGGACTCGTCTTGCTCGCCGCCGTGCTCGCTGGACTCTTCCTGTGGCCGCTCGGCTTCGTGTGTGTCGCGACGGCCGCGGGCGTGCTTGGCGTGTGGGAGGTCTTCCGGGCGCTTCAGACCCGGAAGACGACGATTCCTATCGTCCCGGTGCTCATCGGCTCCGTGGCGATTCCGTTCTCGGCGTTCTTCGGCGGCACCGAGGCGCAGCTGTTCGCGCTCGTCGCTGCAAGCGCGGCCGTCCTCCTGTGGCAGAGCCTTGAGTCGGCTCACGGTGCCGTGAACAACGTGATCGGCGGCGTCTTCGTGCTGCTGTGGATCCCGTTCTTCGTCGGCTTCTCGGTCCTGCCGCTGCACGATTCGGGCGTCTCGCCCCCGCCCTTGGGGGTTTGGCCCGGCCTCGCCGTGCCGCACAGCGTCCTGCAGCTCATCGTGACGCTCCTCTTGGTGTTCGCGAACGACACGTTCGGCTACATTGTCGGGGCGAGCCTCGGGAGGCACCCCATGGCGCCGAAGATCAGCCCCAAGAAGTCGTGGGAGGGCTTCGCCGGGTCGGTCGCTGGCGCCGTCGTCATCGGCGTGCTCGGCACGGTCTTCCTGCTGGGGCGCCCGTGGTGGGTGGGCGTTGTGCTCGCGGTCGCCATGGTCGGCGCGGCGACGGCGGGGGACCTCGCGGAGTCGATGGTCAAGCGCGAGCTCGGCATCAAAGACATGAGCAGCATCCTGCCGGGGCACGGTGGCATGATGGACCGGCTCGATTCGATCCTGTTCGGCGTCCCGGTGGCGTACGTCGTGTTCAGCCTCCTGCCTGCGGCGTGATACGGCAAGATAATGATTGACATAGAGGACGGAGGCACTGTGGCGCGCAATGGTTCGGGAGCCGCGGCTGGTTTCAATCGCGTCGGCCGAGGCGAGCTCGGGTACAGCCCCAAGCAGGTCGAGAAATTCATGGAGGCCGCCCGGGCCTACCTGCGCAATACGTCCTCCGCGGAGCCCGTGACGAGTCATCAGGTGCGCAGCGTCGCGTTCGATGCCGTCCGCGGGGGCTATGACGCGGGTCAGGTGGACGCCGCGCTCGACCGGCTTGAGGACGCCCTCGCGCGCCGCGAGCGGGACGAGCTCATCGACCGCCAGGGCGAGGAGGCGTGGCTCCACGAGGTCGGGCATCTCGCGAGCGTGCTCCGCGCCCGGCTCCTCCGGCCCGACGGCGACCGCTTCCGCCGGCCGTCGAAGAACGGCGCGCCGAGCTACCATCCGCGCGACGTCGACGAGCTGTGCCACCGGCTCCTCAACTATCTGGAGCACGACGCGGTCATGAGCGCCGACGACGTCCGCACGGCCGTCTTCCGCACGGTGACCGGCCGGGACGGCTACGAGGAGACGCAGGTCGACGCGTTCCTCGACCGCTGCGTCGAACTCATCGCGAAGATCGCCTGAGACGCCCGCGGGCGCGGTTCGCGCGCTAGGACCGTGCGCCCAGCTCGCCCCGAAGCGGGAGCCGCAGAGTGAACGTGCTCCCGACGCCGAGTTCGCTGACGCACTCGAGCTCGCCCCTGTGCCGCACGGCCACCTCGCGGGCGAGCGCGAGCCCGAGGCCAGTTCCAGGTATTCCGGAGCGGAGCGCAGACGAGCCCCGCTGGAACCTCGTGAAGATGCGTTTGAGGTCTTCGGGCGGGATTCCGATGCCCTGGTCGGCGACCGTGAGGACCGCCCATTGACCGTCGCGCTTTGCCCTGAGCGTCACGGTCGACCCGCCGCCGGAGTACTTGAGTGCGTTCGAAACGAGATTGTCGAGGACGCGCACGAGGCCCGTCCTGTCGCCGAGGACCGGCAGCACGCCGTCGTCCGTGAACGTGACCGTGATGTCGCGGCGCGCGGCGTCGGGCGTGGAGGAGTCCACGGCGTCGCGGGTGAGCTCGGCGAGATCGAGCGGGGTCCGCGGCAGCTCGGCGGCCCCGGGCGTCGCGGCGGCGAGGATATCGTCCACCATCTTGTTCAGGTGCCGCGCGTTCCGGGCCATGACGAGGGTGTCAGCGCGGGCTGCGGGGCTCAGGGAGGCGTCCTCGTGGAGCAGCTCGGCGTAGCCGAGGAGGCTCGTGAGCGGTGTGCGGAATTCGTGCGACATGGCGGCCAGGAACGTGTCGCGGGCCCGAATTGCGGCGACGACTTCCGTGACGTCTGAGAAGGCCAGGACCGTTCCGGCTACCTCGCCGCCCGCATCGCGGAAGGGCCCTGCCGAGACGGACACCGTGCGGGCTCGCTGCCCGCGGCCCAGCCGGTAGAGCTCGTGCGAGATCACCTCGCCCGCCACCGCGCGCGCCGCGGGCCGAAGCTTCGGCTCGATGAGTTCGTCGGAGCTGTCCGCGTAGACGAGCAGCTCGGGCTCGCGCGCGGCCTCGAGGCCTTCGGGCAGCGCCGATTGATGGATCTCGCGCTGCTGCGCGTTCATGAGCACGATGTCGCCCACAGTGTCGACGACCACCACGCCGACGTCGACCGTGTCGACAATCGTCTCGAGCAGCTGCTGGCGCGTCTCGCTGCGGTCGAGCAGTTCCTCGATCCGCTTGCGCTGAGTCCGGCCGCTCAGCGCCGAAATTGACGTCGCGACCCCAAGCACGAACATGATGAACGGCGTGAGGAGCTCGGATGCAAGGCTATGGATGTTCGCCGTGCCGTCCATGAAGTGCGGCGTCCAGACCATGAGGAGCGTCGCGATCGCGCCGAACGCCACAGCAGTCCGTGGACGATAGCCGGCCCCGGCGAGCCACAGGATCGGGAACACTGCGAGGAGGCCGAGGCCGGGCAGGAGGTCGCCGTCGCTGAAGCGGAGCAGGCCGATCGGGTAGAAGTCCAGGACGGGGATCGCGAGGAAGGACCACCGCGGAAGCCGCTCCCAGGGGACCGCCGCGCACGCGGTGAGCAGGGCGAGCGCGAGCAGTTGGCTGATCACGAAGCCTGCGTCCGCGAAGTCGGCGCGGTCGGCGAGGGCCGAGATCCCGCACACGAAGATCATCGTGAGGTTGAGCGGGAGCTGCCTCAGCACGACCTGGGTGCGTAGTCCCAGTTCGTGGAAGCGGCGTTGGCCGAGGAGCATGACATCCAGGACGACGTCCATGGCTTCCATTCTGTGACAAAAGCAGTCACGTGTCGTTACATGGGTGGGCGTGGTCCCCGTTCGAGGAGGGGATCCATGCGGAAGGGGATGAGCTCGCCCATGGCGAGTGCCGTGTCGGTGCGTTCGACGCCGTCGCACGCGAGGATCTTGCCGTTGATCCGGAAGAGGTCCTCGGCGTCCACGGCGACGACGCGGAGGAGGAGGTCGGCTGTGCCCGTCAGTCCGTGGCCTTCGAGCACCTCGGGAATCCTCGCGATCTCCTCGGTAATTCCCGTCAGTTTGCGCTGCTGGACGTGCACCGTGATGAAGGCGAGGAGCGGATACCCGAGCGAGGCCGGGTTGATGCGGCGGTCGAACGCGAGGAACGCGTGCTGTTCGAGCCGGGCGAGGCGGGCTTGGACCGTGTTGCGCGAGAGTCCCAGCTCTTGGGCGAGGGCCACGACGGTGCGGCGGGGATCGTCGGCAAGTGCGCGCAGGATCCGAGTGTCGGTGGCATCCACGGGGTGCATGATGCGCAGGTTAGCACGGTGCCGGAGGTTCGAGTAGGGCATCCTGCTCAATTTCGATGCCGTTGGTTGTACCCCTTGTTCATTGTGAGTATGGTCACATTAACCCGGGGGCCCACAGGCCTCCCGCGAGCAGATAGGGATGCGAACCGAAGTGTCCACGTATCACATGACCGCAGGCGACGACGGGTCGCCGATCCAGTTACTCTCGCCAGACGGCGTTCGTCACCACCACGAGCGGTACGACCGCTATCTCACCGACGTCGAGGGCGACGACGGCCCCCAGCTTCTCGTCTCGCTGTACGAGGACATGGTGGTCGCCCGCCGCATCGACGCGGAGGGGACCGCTCTTCAGCGCCAGGGACAGCTTGGGCTGTGGCCCCCGTTCGTGGGTCAAGAGGCCGCGCAGGTCGGCTCGGCACGTGCCATCTCGGCCGACGACTTCATCTTCCCGAGCTACCGCGAGATCGGCGTCGCGTACATCCGCGGCGTCGCCCTGCCCGACCTCGTCCGCCAGTGGCGCGGCAACGCACACTCCGGCTGGGACCCGTTCGAGTTCAACATGGCGCCCTCGCAGGTGGTGATCGGAGCGCACACGCTGCACGCCGTCGGCTACGCCATGGGTGTCCAGTTCGACGGTGCGGAGACCGCGGTCGTCACGTACTTCGGGGACGGCGCGACGAGCCAGGGCGACGTCAACGAATCCATGGTCTTCGCCGCGAGCTACCAGGCCCCGGTCGTGTTCTTCTGCCAGAACAACCAGTGGGCCATCTCCGAGCCGGTCGGCATCCAGGCCCACGTGCCGATCGCGCTGCGTGCGCCCGGCTTCGGCATCGCCAGCGTTCGGGTGGACGGCAACGACGTGCTCGCGTGCCTCGCCGCGACGCGCGAGGCTCTCGAGCGCGCGCGCTCGGGGAACGGGCCCTCCTACATCGAGGCGGTCACCTACCGTATGGGCCCGCATACGACGGCGGACGATCCCACCAGATACCGCGACCCCAACGAGCTCGAGGACTGGAAGGAGCGCGACCCCATCGCGCGCCTCGAATGCTATCTCGAGAGCATCGGCCTGCTCGACGACGCGGTGCGCACGCGAGTCGCCGCCAAGGCGGACACGGTCGCGGCGGAGCTGCGCGAGGCAACGATCCACATGCCCGATCCGGCCCCCGAGGACGTGTTCGCCCACGTCTACGCCGAACCGCACGCCGTCCTCGAACGGCAGCGGGACCACTTTGAACGCTATCGGACCGGCCTTGCCGGGGCCCACGCGGAAGGAGGGCACTGATGACTGAGCAGCTGGCCCCGAAGGCCTCTCAGATGACGTTCGCCAAGGCCCTCAACGCGGGCCTGCGGCGGGCCATGGAACGCGACCCGAAGGTCGTGCTCATGGGCGAGGACATCGGAAAGCTCGGAGGCGTGTTCCGCATCACCGACGGCCTCCAGAAGGACTTCGGCGCGCACCGTGTCCTCGACACACCCCTTGCCGAGTCCGGGATCATGGGCACCGCGATCGGTATGGCGTACCGCGGGTACCGGCCGGTCGTCGAGATCCAGTTCGACGGCTTCGTCTACCCGGCGTTCGACCAGATCGTGGCCCAGGTCGCGAAGCTGCACTACCGCAGCCTGGGCCGGGTCAAGGTTCCGCTCACCATCCGCATCCCGTTCGGCGGCGGCATCGGTTCGCCCGAGCACCACTCGGAATCACCCGAGGCGTACTTCGCCCACACCGCGGGCCTCCGCGTCATGGCGGTCTCGAACCCGCAGGACGCGTACTCGATGATCCAGCAGGCCATCGCGTGCGACGACCCGGTCGTGTTCTTCGAGCCGAAGCGCCGCTACCACGACAAGGGCGACGTCGACGAGTCGTTCGGGCTCGAGGTTCCCGATGGGCTCGGCATGGGATCGGCCCGCGTCGTGGTCGAGGGCCACGACGTGACGCTCGTGAGCTACGGCCCGCTCGTCAAGACGTGCGTCGACGCGGCGGTCGCCGCCTCGGACGAGGGCGTCTCGGTGGAGGTCATCGACCTGCGCTCCCTCGCGCCCGTGGACTACGCGACGCTCGAGGCGTCGGTGCGGAAGACGGGGCGGCTCGTCATTGCGCATGAGGCGTCCCAGACCGGCGGCCTCGGCGGGGAGATTGCGGCGAGCATCACCGAGCGGTGCTTCTACTACCTCGAGCACGCTCCCGTGCGTGTCACGGGATTCGACATTCCGTATCCGTACTCGAAGCTCGAGTTCCACCACCTCCCTGACCTCGACCGAATCCTTGACGGAGTGGACCGGTCGCTCGGGCGCCCGAACTCGCTGAGCGGGACCGAGGAGGGCGAATGAGCGTCGCGAGCGTAGGAACCCACACTCGCGAGTTCCGGCTGCCGGACCTCGGCGAGGGCCTCACCGAGTCGGAGATCGTGGCGTGGCGGGTTGCCGTCGGAGACACCGTCCAGCTCAACCAGGTGATCGGCGAGGTGGAGACGGCGAAGGCCGTCGTGGAGCTCCCGAGCCCGTACGCGGGAAAGGTCACGGCCCTGCTCGCCGAACCGGGCCAAGTAGTGGCCGTCGGAACGCCGATCGCGGAGTTCGAGGTCGAGGGCCAGCCCTCGGGCGGCTCTGCCGGAGGCGGCGCGCCGAAGCG
>NZ_JBKZWT010000430.1:0-2493 GCF_047759905.1 Sinomonas sp. G460-2
TGCCGGTCTTGTCGAGGACGAGAGCGTTGACCGTACGGGTGTCCTCGAGCACCTGGGGGCCGCGGATGAGGATGCCGAGCTGGGCGCCTCGGCCCGAGCCGGCCAGCAGGCCGACGGGCGTCGCGAGGCCCAGCGCGCAGGGGCACGCGATGACTAGCACCGAAACGGCGGCAGCGAATGCGGAGTCGAGCGAGCCGCCCGCGGCGAGCCATGCCGCGAAGGTCACGGCGGCGACGGCCAGCACGACTGGCACGAACACGCCGCTGATCCGGTCTGCGAGCCGCGCGATCGGTGCCTTGGACGTCTGCGCCTCGGAGACGAGCCGGCCCATCGCGGCGAGCGTTGTGTCGGAGCCCACGCGTGTCGCCTCGACGATGAGCCTGCCGGACGCGTTGATCGTGGCCCCGGTCACCGGGTTGCCCGGGCCGACCTCGACCGGAACTGATTCGCCCGTGAGCAGCGACGTGTCCACGGCGGAGACGCCCTCGCGGACCACGCCGTCTGCCGCGATCTTCTCGCCGGGGCGCACCACGAACGTGTCCCCCGGGATGAGGCCGTCGGCGTCGATCCGGTACTCGACGCCGTCCTTGAGCAGCGTCGCCTCCTTCGCGCCGAGGTCGAGCAGCGATCGCAGGGCGCTGCCGGCCCTGGCCTTCGCGCGCGCCTCGAGATAGCGGCCCAGAAGCAGGAACGTCGCGACGACCGCCGCGACCTCGAAGTAGAGCCCGCCCATGCCGGTTCCCGTGCGAGTCGCCTCCGTGCCGTGCGCCGTGAGGGCGGGGTCCGCGATGAGCTGGCCCGCGGAGAACGCGTAGGCCGCGACGATCCCGAGCGAGACCAGCGTGTCCATGGTCGAGGAGCCATGCCGCGCGTTGATCGCCGCGGCCCGGTGGAACGGCCACGCCGACCACGTCACGACGGGCAACGCGAGGAGGGCCACCCACCAGCCCCAGTTGGGGAACTGGAGCGCGGGGATCATCGAGATGGCGAACAGCGGGACGGTGAGCACTGCGGCGACCACGAGCCGGGGGCGCAGCTCCGAGCCGGGGTCCTTGGCGCCGTCGTCCGTTCCCGCGGCCGGCGCGCGCTCGTGGAGCCGCGCGCTGTAGCCGGCCGAGGCCACCCGGTCGAGGAGGTCCTGATCGCTCACCCCCGCGGGCGCGAGCACGCGTGCCGATTCGAGGGGGAGGTTGACGGTGGCCTCGACGCCGGCGATCCCGCCGAGTTTGCGCTCTACGCGGCGCACGCACGAGGCGCACGTCATCCCCTGGATGTCGAGTTCGACGACGCGGGCAGCGGAGGTGGGCTGTTCCATGTCCTCTTCTTCGATTTCGGCAGGGGCGGGTTTTGGGGCGCTACGCGTTGTTGTCGATGACGAGGTAGCCGGCCTCGGCGACCGCCTCGCTGATGGCTTCGTGCTTGAGCTTGCGGCTCGACGCGATCGTGACCGGGGACGTGCCGCCAGCGTTCAACTCGACGGAGACGGTTTCGACGCCCTCGAGGGCTTCGAGCTCCTCCGTGACGGATGCAACGCAGTGGCCGCAGGTCATGCCGTCCACGTGAACGGTCGTAGTGAAGTGGGTCATCTCGGCTCCTTCGTGAGGGGTGTTCGCGGTGGGACGGATGGATTCGTGGGCTGGATCGGCGGGGTTGGGCTCAGCGGAGGAGGCGCCCGATCGCATCGGAGGCCTCCTTGACCTTCGACTCGATCTCCTCTGAGCGGCGGTCGGGATCCGGTTCGCTTGCGGCTCCCACCACGCAGTGCCCGATGTGCTCCTCGAGCAGACCGAGGCTCACGGCATGGAGGGCCTTCGTCACCGCGGAGACCTGAGTGAGGATGTCGATGCAGTACTTGTCGTCTTCGACCATGCGCGCAATTCCGCGCACCTGGCCTTCGATGCGCTTGAGCCTGCGGAGATAGGCGGCCTTGTTCGAGGTGTAGCCGTGGACGGGCGAGTCCGCGCTCACCGCGTCCACGAGGGCTTCGGTTGCTTCCACCTCATGAAGCTATACCCGGGAGGGGTATGAGTCAAGTACCCCCTGGGGGTATCTGTTGTGGCGGAAGCCACACCGTTCCGATTTGCCGCGCCCCGACCGGGCCGGTAATGTATTCCGAGTCGCCACGGGGAGCGCAGACAGCGCGAGACCGGGCGGCCGAACCCCTTCGAACTAGCCAGAACGGCAGCTATGCTGCGCGCTCTGCGGTCGTGGGGCGGACCATTATCCGGCCAATAAAGCCCGAAAGGGAATTTGAAGCCGCGATGATGATCTGGTAAGTTTGAACTTCGTTCCGCAGGGGCGATGCCGGAGGTTTTCGGTTATTCCTGTTGGGCCTGTTGTTTGAGAACTCAATAGCGTGCCATGTTTGGATTTGATGCCATTTTTTTTTGATGGCTGTTTGCCTGGTCCTGGTGCTTTCTCGTGCGCCTTGGGGCTGGGTTTCGGCTTGGATCGGATTGCTGGGGGTGGGGTTTTCCGCCCTGTCCCTGGTGG
>NZ_JBKZWT010000431.1:0-2485 GCF_047759905.1 Sinomonas sp. G460-2
CGGAGAACACCGCGGACGGCAGCGCGGCGAGCGGGCTGAAGTGCGCGGCGGCGAGCGTCGCGGCGAGGCCCGAGTTCTGCATCCCGACTTCGAACGCGAGCGCGCGGCGCGCCTTGCGGTCCAGCCGGCCAAGCTTCCCGGCGAGGTACCCGAGGCCCAGCCCGAAACCGTTGTGAAGGACGACGGCGACGAACACGATGCCCCCAGCGGCGGCGAGCTTCGTGGCCGAGCCGGCGACGACGATCGCGACGATCGCCGCGATCACCACCGCCGAGATCCAGGGCAGCGCCGGCAGCACCGCGGCGACCGCCTGCTTGAGGAACAGCCGCACCGCGAGGCCCAGGACCACGGGGATGAGGACGGTCTTGACGATGTCGAGGACCATGCCGCCCGCGTCGACGTTGAGGAATGAGCCGGCGAGCAGGAGCGTGAGCGCGGGCGTCACGAGCGGAGCGACGAGGGTCGAGACGGTCGCCACCGCGACCGAGAGCGCCACGTCACCCTTCGCGAGATACGCCATGACGTTCGACGCCGTTCCCGAGGGCGCGCAGCCCACCAGGATGACGCCGACCGCGAGTTCGGGCGGGAGGTGGAGCCCCGTCGCGATCGCCCAGCCGGCGGCCGGCATGATGACGTAGTGCGCCACGAGGCCCAGCGCCACGGCCCACGGCCGCCGCACCACGGACGCGAAGTCCGGCGGCGTGAGCGTGAGGCCCATGCAGAACATGATCACGCCCAGGAGATACGGAACCCACGGCACGGCCGGCTTGATCGCGCCGGGCGCGAGGAAGCCAATGACGCCCGCGACGATCACGAGGATCGGGAACACGGTCACGGCGATCCGCGCGTCGCGGTCGGCCGCCGTCGGCGGGGCTGCAGGGGTGGTCTCGGTGGTCTGGGCGGAATTCACGCGCCCATGGTTTCATCAGGCAACTATGCGCTGCGAATCGGTCCGCCCAACGGACGACGGCGCGTGCCCGCCTCGCGCTCAGGCGAGCCGGAAGCGCTCGATCTGCCGGAGCCGCCGCTGGAGGCTGTCGCGCCGCGGGTGGGGTGCGGCGTCGGCAGCTTCTGCGGTGAGTTCGATGTGCTCGCGGCCGAACCGCCACAGCAGGAGGTCGTCGAGGAGCCGATCCGGGCCGGGCGAGTATCGGTGGTCGAGCGCCTTGCGCACATCGGTGATCCGCTCGGCGTCGAGAAGTTCGACGAGCTGCCATGTCTCGGTGAGCCCGTGCGCGGCGACGAGCTCGGCCGCCCAACCCCAGTCGTCGTCGACCTTGCGGTCCACGTGGGGGAGCAGCGTCTGCCACACGTCCCTGATGCGGTCCGGGTTGAGCGGCTGCGAGCCCTCGCCGTCCTGGTCCCAGAAACTGCGCACCTTCTCATACCGTTCGTGCAGGTCGGCGAACTCCTTCTCGACGACCTCGAGCATGGCCGCCGTCGCCGTGAACTGGCGGTCGAACTGCGGGCTCCAGGCGCGCGGGTCCTGGCTCTTGAAGCGGATATCGTGCTCGATCTCGCTCCACGCGTGGGCGAAGATCGTGCGGATCTGGCACTCGAAGAAGTAGCTGCCGTTCGCCGGGAGTTCCGGATTGAAGATCGCCTGGTACTCCTTGACGGCATCGTTCTGCAGCGTGCGCAGGATGAGGTGGCGGCTCGAATAGCCGTAGGTGCCCGACTCGATGGAACCGATGGCCTTCTCTCGGTCGCCGCGGCAGTCGAAGATATCGCGCTGGCGCTTGATGAGGTTCGCGGCGACGGCGTTGTCCCCCGGGAGCTTCGTGATGACGCGCACGCCGACCATGTCATTGAGCGTCCGGAACGGGTCGGGGAACTTGAGGGTTGGCTCGCCGCCCGGCTCGGCGGGAGGATCGAGGCGCGAGATCTTCTCGCGGAACGATTCGACGGTCTTGGTGCGGGCCGTGATGAACAGGGGCTCGATCTCTTCGGCGTCCTCGAAGATCTCGCGGAAGGTCCACAGGACACCGCTCGTGACGTTCTTGAGCGCGGGGCGCACGCGGGCGTACGTCTCGACGGACGCGTCGACGAGAGCGCGCTGCCCGGCATCCAGCCGGTCGTAGTTGCTGGCCATGCAATCACGGTAGCAACCTGCACCGACACGGGAGGCCCTCCTTTCGCCCTCGCGTCCCCAGTAAGGTGGGCTCGTGGTCTCGCGCGAACGGATCCCCTACGGACCGCATCCCGACCAGTGGGGCGAGCTGTTCCTCCCCGACGGCGCAGGGCCCGGCGCGCCGCCCCGCGGCACGGTCGTGGTGATCCACGGCGGCTACTGGCGCGACGCCTACACCGCCGAGCTGGGCGTCCCCGAAGCCGTGGACCTCGCCGCGCACGGCCTCGCAGCGTGGAACCTGGAGTACCGCCGGGCGGGCGGGGCGGGAAGAACGGGCGACGGCGGCTGGCCGGCCACGTTCCGCGACGTCGCCATGGGCATCGATCATCTCGCGCACCTCGCGGACCGGGGCGT
>NZ_JBKZWT010000432.1:0-2476 GCF_047759905.1 Sinomonas sp. G460-2
CTAATCGGACATCCGGTGGGGGTCAGTGTGGAGAGCCGTTTTCGTCGCGGCGCCCAGGAAGCCGTGGCGCTGAAGCTTGGGGGCGTTGATGTCGAGGTAACCAGCATCGAGCTCGTCCATCCGGAAGCCGGCGTCGATGACCAGCCGGTCGATCTGCCGGGTGAGGTGGCAGTTGCCAGCGAGCCTCGCATTCAGCGGTTCGAGGATGCCCTGCCACCGTGCGACGGACGGTTCGTGGGAAAGGCCGTGTTCAAGGAAGTGGAAGGTTCCCCCTGGCCGGAGGACGCGGTGTACCTCAGCCAGCGCGCGGGACGGATCGGGAATGGTGCAGAGGGTGAAGGTGGAGAGGACCGCGTCGATGCTGTCATCGTCGAGGTCGAGCCGCTGACCGTCGAGGCCTCCTCGTTCGACCGGGATCCGACTTGAGGCGCGTCGCGGTGCGGAGAGATCCCATGCAAGGTCGGATGGTTCGACGGCTAGAATCCGCGTGACGTCCTTCGGATAGTGCTCGATGTTCAGACCGCTGCCGAACCCGAGCTCCGCGACCAATCCGTGCAGCCCGGAGCACGCGCGCACCCGATACGGCACCAGATCGGAGTGCCGCAGGGAGGCGTCGTTCATCCGCGGAACGACGCGTTCGGTCCACCATCCCATGTCCGGGAAAGTACCCCAGGAGCGAGGCGGAGTCGAGGGGAACTGCTCCACCCCCGCGCGTCCGCCATTACCCGCGCCTCACCCCGCCCAAATGTCCGAAGAGCCAGACGGGGTTAGGGGAGGTTGGTGAGGACTCGCGTGAGCATGCCCCTGCCCTCCTCCTCGAAGGCCGGGTCGCCGACGTCGTGCGACCAGACCACCGTGCCCAGCGCCTGGAGCAGGTTGTCGAGCCGCCACGAATCCGGCTCCTCAGCCGGGTCGCGACCGTAGCCGGCGTAGAACGCCGCCCTCAGCGCTCCGCCGTCGTGCGCGGGGGTGGTGGGCATCCCGCCTTCCTGCAGCGCGCCGTCGTGCGTTGAACCGGCACGGGTGGCGTCGGCAGCGAAGTATCGGTGTTCGAGCCGCACCAAGTCCGTGACCCACGGGCGGTACCCGGCCCGGCCGAAGTCGATGACGCCCAGCATGCCGCCGTCCTCGACCCAGTTCCGGGGCTGGTAGTCGCCGTGCGTCGCGAACAGCATCCGGGGCGCGGGCCGGTGGGTGGCGGCCAGCAGGCGCACGGCGCGGAGCTGCTCGGCCGGAACGAGGCCGGCGGCGCGATCTGCGAAGTCGCCGAGCTTGTTGAGCGCTGCCGGGTCGTAGCTTGACGTCTCGTGCCGGGGCTGGTGGAACCGGGCCAAGAGCTCGCCGGCCTGCCGAAAGATGTCCGGCGAGAACTCGTGCGGTCCGCCCTCGACGAGCCGCCCGGGGAGCCAGGAAGTGACGATGAGCCCGGCCCGAGCGTCGCCGTGCAGGAGCCGCGGTGCCCGGTCCCCGAGCGGTGCCGTCATCTGCAGATGCGCGCGCAGCTCGCGCTGGATGTGGTGCGACGTGGCACTCGCCTTGACCACCACGGGCCCGCCGGCGGTGCCGAGCCGGAGCACGTGGATGCCCTGAATGCGCCACGACATGTCCTCCTCAACTTCCCACGGGCCGAGCCAACGGCCCAGGAGGCGGTGCTGCTCGAGGGTCAGAAGTGAGAGGACTGGTTCGGCCACGGCACCACGCTACGCCCCCGCACAGGCCCTCAGAGCCCCAAATTGGGCCAAAAATCCCCGAAAACACGCGGAATTTGCTGGCGTGGGGCGCATTAACTGGTAGGTTCGTCACCAGCAGCCCCGGGCGAGTGCCCGGGACTGACGAACCGATCGACGTCCAGGAGGACACATGGCTAAGAACCGCAGCGAGCTTGTTGCCGAGGTCGCCGGCAAGACGAGCCTCAGCCAGACCGCCGTCAACGGTGTGCTCGACGCACTATTCGAGGTCTTCGAGGGCTCCGTCGCCAAGGGCGAGAAGGTCAGCATCCCGGGCTGGCTCGCCGTCGAGCGCACCGAGCGTGCCGCCCGCACGGGCCGCAACCCGCAGACCGGCGAGGAGATCCAGATCCCGGCTGGCTTCGGCGTGAAGCTCACGGCCGGCTCCAAGCTGAAGGCTGCCGCGTCCAAGAAGTAACCCCACCGTACGGCTCGCGGGAGCAGCTGCGTTGCGCTGCTCCCGCGGGCCGTTGCGTGCCCGCCGCGAGCGGGTGGGCGGACGCGGCACATCTGGGAGAATGGATGGGTGCCGAGCCCCACACGAACCGTCCGTACCGCCCCCACGTCTGACCCGGGGGAGCGCGGCACCGCGCGGGGTTACCGGTACGCGGCACTCGGCGCCGCGCTCGTAGTCCTCATCGCCGCGCTCGTGTTTTCGGGAGCGGCCGCCGCGCGGCAGGTCCTGGATCCGGGCGCACTCGTCCGCTGGGGCCTCCCCGTCGCGCAGGCGACCCTCAACATCTCGGTGG
>NZ_JBKZWT010000433.1:0-2457 GCF_047759905.1 Sinomonas sp. G460-2
GTGAGCTGCGTCGCGAGGAAGCCCTCGAGCCACGCGAGCAGCGTCGGCTCATCGTGGACCTCGCCGGATTCGAGGTACGCCTCGAGCCCGAACGAATGACTGAACGCGCCCGTGGGCAGGGCCGAGTCGGTGAGCTGCAGGAGCGCGAGCCGGGACATGGCTGCTCAGTGCGTGTGCTCGGCGTGGCGGAACGGGACGGCCATGACCCGCTCCTCGCGCGAGAACGGAATTCGGTGCCGGTCCAGGAAATCCCGCACCGTGTGGTCGTACGGGCACACCATGACCTCGGCCCCATACTCGCTCGCGGCGTCGAAGAACTGGGCCTGGAGGTGCCGGTTCCCGAGCGAGTGCGCCGCGAAGAGCGCCTCCCCCACGGTGCGCGGCGCGATGACGAGCACGTCCGTCGCCTCGATCGAGACGACGATGACGTTCCCGCGCGAGGCGCCCTCGGGCGGTTGGGCCGCGAGGATGTCGCCGTCGCGCAGGTCCGGAGCGCCGGCCGGGAGCCGGATCCCGAGCTCCGTGCCGTGATCGGAGCGCACGCGCAGGATACGCCTCGCGAGGTCGGCGCTCGGCAGGACGACCCGTTCGCGATGGTGACCCTCGTACGCGGCGGAGGCGCCGCCGTCGTGCACGTTGCCGAGGATTTCGGTGACGATCATGTGCTCCCCCCGAGCAAGGTCAGAACAGGAAATAGCGTTGGGCGAGCGGCAGGGTCTCTGCAGGATCGCACGTCGCGAGCTCGCCGTCGACCCTGACCTCGTACGTCTGCGGATCGACCTCGAGGCGCGGGGTCTCGCCGTTGAACGGGAGGTCCGCCTTGCGGAGCGATCGGATCCCGCCGACGGCCCGGATCTGCTTGCGGAGGCCGAGCCGTTCGGGCACGCCCGCCTCGATCGCGGCCTTGGAGAGGAACGTGATCGAGGAGCTTTCGACGCTGCGCCCGTACGCGGCCCACGCCATGCGGAGGGTCTGGGGCTGCGGCGTGGGGATGGACGCGTTCGGATCTCCCATGACCGAATTCGCGATCGTCCCGCCCTTGACAACGAGATCCGGCTTGACCCCGAAGAAGGCGGGGTCCCACAGGACGAGGTCCGCGAACTTGCCGACCTCGACGGACCCCACGGAATCCGCGATGCCCTGCGCGATCGCGGGGTTGATCGTGTACTTCGCGATGTAGCGCTTGATCCGGAAGTTGTCCGCAGGCCCTGGGTCGCCGTCGCGGGCCGGGGCCAGCGGGCCGCGCTGCGCCTTCATCTTGTCCGCGAGCTGCCACGTGCGCGTGATGACCTCGCCCACGCGGCCCATGGCCTGCGAGTCGCTCGACATGATCGAGAACACGCCGAGGTCGTGGAGCACATCCTCCGCCGCGATCGTCTCGGGCCGGATGCGCGAATCCGCGAAGGCGACGTCCTCGGGGATCTGCGGGCTCAGGTGGTGGCACACCATGAGCATGTCGAGGTGCTCCTCGGCGGTGTTGCGCGTGAACGGGATCGTGGGGTTCGTCGAGGCCGGGAGGACGTTCGGCTGGCCCGCGATCGCGATGATGTCCGGCGCGTGGCCGCCGCCGGCGCCCTCGGTATGGAACGTGTGGATCACGCGGTCGCCGATCGCGGCGATGGTGTCCTCGACGAAGCCGCACTCGTTGAGCGTGTCGGTGTGGATCGCGATCTGCACGTCGTACTCGTCCGCGACCCGCAGGGACGCGTCGATCGCCGAGTGCGTCGCGCCCCAGTCCTCGTGGATCTTGAGGCCGATCGCGCCGGCCTCGATCTGCTCGGCGAGCGGCTCGGTGCGGCTCGCGTGGCCCTTGCCGAGGAAGCCGAAGTTCATGGGCAGCCCCTCCGCCGCCTCGAGCATGCGGGCGATGTGCCACGCGCCCGGCGTGACCGTGGTGGCCTTCGTGCCCTCAGCCGGGCCGGTGCCGCCGCCGATCATCGTCGTGATGCCGGACGCGAGCGCCGTCGGGACCTGCTCGGGCGAGATGAAGTGGATGTGGGTGTCGACGCCGCCCGCCGTGAGGATCTTCCGCTCCCCCGCGATGATCTCGGTGGACGCGCCGACCACGATGTCCACGCCGTCCTGCACGAGCGGGTTGCCCGCCTTGCCGATGGCCTGGATGTGGCCGTCGCGGAGGGCGACGTCCGCCTTGTAGATGCCCGTGTAGTCGATGATGAGGGCGTTCGTGATGACGGTGTCGGGGACTTCGGGACCGCCGCCGCCCGAGCCCGAGTCGCCCGCGCGCGTCACCTGGCCGTTCTGCCCCATCCCGTCGCGCAGCACTTTGCCGCCGCCGAACACGACCTCCTCGCCGTACGTCGTGAGGTCGCGCTCGACCTCGGCGAACAGGCCGGTGTCGCCGAGGCGCACGCGGTCGCCGGTTGTGGGGCCGTAGAGCTGCGCGTACTGCGAGCGCGGAATCTCGCGGTTCAGGAGCAGGCTGTGCGGTTCGGCGCC
>NZ_JBKZWT010000434.1:0-2450 GCF_047759905.1 Sinomonas sp. G460-2
GCTGCCACCTCCGCGGGCGAGCGCGATGCGTTGTTCGTCACGTAGCCGAGGCGCACACCGCGGGGCGCGAGGCCCCGCAGCGCCTCGGGCGCGCCAGGAATCGCGTGGGGTCCCGCGTAGACGACGCCGTCGAGGTCTGCGAGGACGGCGTCGAACGCGTCGATGAACGCGGCCGTCACGTCACTCGTGCCCGGCGTCCGAGTCGTTCGCTTCGGCGTTGGGCGAATGCCCTTCGGCCTCGTGCGATTCGCTCGCCTCCGTGCCACCCTCGGGAGCTTCGTCGGCAGCCTCCTCGGGAGCGTCGCGCTCGGTCACGCCGATTTCGTCTTCGGCGAGCCCGAGCTTCTCCGCGTCCTCGGCCGGCGCTTCGGCCTCCTCGGCAGACCCTCCGGCCTCCGCGGCCCGCTCTCCGGCCGTCTCTTCGGCCGGCTCTGCGGACTCCTCGGCAGACTCCTCGTCCTCGTCCCATCCGAAGTCCATGATGTCGGGCTCCTCGAAGTCGCCGACTCCGAGCGCGCTCTCCGCGACACCGATCTGGCGGTACCACTTGGCGGCCTGGTCGGCGCGCCCCGCGGCCGTGAGCGCGTCGGCGTAGGCCTCGAAGAGGCGGGGGCTGAAGGAGAACGCCCGGTTGATGTCGAGCTGCGGGATCTCAAGCTCCTCGATCGCCCCAGCGAGATCGCCCAGATCGGCCCGAGCGCCGGACGCGACGATCGCGAGCTCGACCTTTCCGGCCGTATCGAGCATCTCGCGCTCCTCGGAACGAGTGAGCTCGAGCGCCTTTTCGGGGCGGCCGAGGCCTCGCTCGCAGTCCGCCATGTGAGCGAGGTGGATGCTCGAGCCCGTAATGCGGCGGAACGTGCGGAACTCGCGCAGGGCGTCGTCGTAGCGGCCCGCCGCGTAGGCGGTCATGCCGACGGCCTCGCGGACGGCGCCGATGCGGCCGCCGCGGCGGCTTGCGGCCAATGCGTGCTGGTACGCCGCCTCCGGGTCGAGGTCTATGAGGCGGCCCGCCATGACGAGGTGCTTGGCCACCCACTCGCTGCTGCGGCTTTCGAGCGTCCGCAGCTGGCCGACTGTCGCGCGGTCGAGCTCCTTGCCCGTCACATCGGGATCGATCTCAGGCGAACGCTCGCGGTCCGCACGGTTCGAGACGCGCAGGTCCGCGGCGTTGTGCTCGCGGCGGTACTCCGCCTGCTCTCCCTCGCCACCCTGTTCGCCGGCCGGGCGCTCGCGATCACGCGAGCGGTCGAAGCGCGGACGGTCGCCGTAGGGGCGACGCTCACCGCGGTCGCCGCGCTGGAAGCGCGGACGATCCCCACGCTCGCCCGAAGGACGGCGCTCGCCACGGTCCTCACGATCGAAACGCGGACGATCCCCACGCTCTCCCGAAGGACGGCGCTCGCCACGGTCCTCACGATCGAAACGCGGACGATCCCCACGCTCGCCCGAGGGACGGCGCTCGCCACGGTCCTCACGATCAAAGCGCGGACGATCCCCACGCTCGCCCGAGGGACGGCGCTCACCGCGATCCCCGCGGTCACCAAACGGACGCCGCTCGCCACGGTCCTCACGATCGAAACGCGGACGCTCGCCGCGATCCCCGCGGTCACCAAACGGACGCCGCTCGCCACGATCTCCCCGGTCACCGAAGGGGCGCCGATTGTCACGCTCGCCACCGCCACCGTAAGGACGGCGCTCGCCACGGTCCTCACGATCGAAACGCGGACGATCCCCACGATCGCCATAGGGACGACGCTCGCCACGGTCTCCCCCGTCGCCGAAGGGGCGCCGATTGTCACGCTCGCCACCGCCACCGTAAGGACGGCGCTCGCCACGGTCCTCACGATCGAAACGCGGACGATCCCCACGGTCCCCACGATCGCCATAAGGACGGCGCTCGCCGCGATCACCGCGGTCACCAAACGGGCGACGCTCGCCTTGGCCGGCCGGGCGGAAGGGGCCGCGCTCGCCACGTTCACCGCGGTCGCCAAACGGGCGACGCTCGCCGCGATCACCGCGGTCGCCAAACGGGCGACGCTCGCCCTGGCCAGCCGGGCGGAACGGACGGCGCTCGCCGCGATCCTCACGGTCACCAAACGGGCGACGCTCGCCGCGATCCCCCCGGTCGCCAGAAGGGCGGTCCTCGCCCGACTCACGACGCCGGTCACGGAACCCGCGCGGATTCCCGCCGGAATTGTTCGCACCGCGGAATCCGCCACCACCCGAGCGATCGGAGCCCCGACCCGAGCCGGCGCCGCGACGTGGGCCACCGAACCCCCGTCCGCCCTGACCGCGTCCGAAGTCCTCTGCCATGTGGTTCCTTTCCTCGCGCAGACGCGAGTCCGCGGCTGCATTGGTGCGATCCGGAGACCGCCACTTCACGTTTTGGTGTGCGCCCCGAAGGGGCGAAATCTGACATCTAGTCTAGTTGGTACTGCTGAACTGTC
>NZ_JBKZWT010000435.1:0-2444 GCF_047759905.1 Sinomonas sp. G460-2
GAGCTCCATCGCGCCCGGCAGCGCACGCTCCGCCCAGCCCGACTCGTCCCAGCCGTGCCCGAGCACAGTCCCAGACGTCGCCGAGGCGGCGCGGGCGACGGCGTCGAGCAGCTCTGTGGCGGAGCGCACCGTCGAGAGATCGAGGGAACGGAGCGCGAGGCCCGTGTCGGAGACGTGCACGTGGGAGTCCACGAAGCCAGGCGTCACGACCGCGCCGTCGAGGTCGACAGTCCGCACGGTAGGCCCCGCGATCGAGGTCGCTGCCTCCTCGCTGCCAACCCACGCGACGGTACCGCCGTCCACGAGCATGGCGGACGCGAGGGGGTCTGCGGTCGAGTACACCGAGCCGTTGCGATAGAGGGTGAGCTCGCGCTCCGAGGACATGCGGGGGCCTTTCTTTCGGATACTGGCCGGTTCGTTCCGGCCGGGGAAGGCGTCAGTCGGCGACGCTTGAGTACGCGACGACACCGCGCTTGATCGCATCGATCGCGGCGTGGCACAGTCGCCGCACGCGCGGCTCGGCGCCGGGCACGTCGGCGAGCTGGTCGAGGAGATCGATGACCTGCTTGACCCAGCGCACGAAGTCCCCTGCGGCTAGCTCGGTGCCCGAGAGGACGTTCTGGAGCTCGCGCCCCCGCGCCCACTTGTAGACGGGCCACACGAGGCCGAAATCGGGCTCGGCCGTCCGCGGGAGGCGGTGCTGCTCCTCGACGCCCTCGAGCGCGGCCCACTCCCTCAGCACGGCGTCGACGGCCACATCGAGGGAGATGCTCGGCATCTTGGGCGGCAGGCCAGGCTCGTCGCGCTTCGCCTGGTAGACCAGAACGCTCGCGAGGGCCGCGAGCTCGGCCTCGTCGACGTCGTCGAACGCGCCCGCCCTGAGGGAAAGCGCCGTGAGCAGGTCCTTGTCGCCGTAGATGCGCCGCAACTGCTGCCCGCGGTCGGTGACCCGGACGTCGCCGTCGACGGTCTCAAGGCACCCGTAGGACTCGAGGACCTCGCACACCCGGTCGAACGTCTTCGCGATCGTGTTGGTGCGCCCCTGGATCTGCTCGACGAGGCGGTCCGTCTCCCCGCGCAGCTTCGTCCATCGCTCCGCCCAGCGGGCGTGATCCTCGCGCTCGGCGCAGCCATGGCACGGGTGGGCGCGGAGCTGGCGGCGCAACTCGGTGATGCGCCGCTCGCTATCCTCGTAGCCCGCCGCGAACGCAAAGTCGCGGCGCGCTCTGCGTCTGCGGCCGGGGGCGTCCGGCCCCTCGGCGCGGGAACGGTCGACGGCGTGGCGCATCGAGGCGGCGAGGTCCCGGCGATCCTTGGGCCGCTTGGGGTCGAAATGCTTCGGGATCCGGATCCTCGCGATCGGCTCGACGGGGCCGTCGAGGTCCTGATAGCCGATGCGCCGGAGGTTGTGGTCGAAGGTCAGGACGTGCGGACGGGGCTCGCGCGCGTTGGTGTCCGCCGCAAGGACCACCGCCGAACCGCTGAGCCGCCCCTCAGTAAGCTCCACGACGTCTCCCGGCATGAGGCGCGCGAGCGAGTCCACGGTCATGCTCCGGCGCATGCGCCCGGCCTCGCGGGATGCGTACTTTTCCGCCATCGAGAGGTCCTCGCGAAGCCTCGCGTACTCCGAAAAGTCGCCGAGGTGGCACCTCATGGCCTTCTCGTACCCCGCAAGTGACTCCTCGCGCTCGCGGACCTGCCGCGCGAGGCCGACAACCGAGCGATCGGCCTGGAACTGGGCGAAGGAGCTCTCGAGGATGTCGCGCGCCCGCTTGCGGCCGAACTGGGCCACGAGGTTGATGCTCATGTTGTAGGTGGGCCGGAAGCTCGAGTTGAGCGGGTACGTGCGCCGCGAGGCGAGGCCCGCGAGGGCCGTCGGGTCGAGGCCCGGCCGCCACTGCACCACGGCGTGCCCCTCCACGTCGATGCCTCGGCGTCCCGCGCGGCCGGTCAGCTGGGTGTACTCCCCCGGCGTGATGTCCACGTGCGCCTCGCCGTTGAACTTCTCGAGCTTCTCAATGAGCACGCTCCGCGCCGGCATGTTGACGCCGAGCGCGAGTGTCTCGGTCGCGAAGACGGCCTTCACGAGCCCGGCGGCGAAGAGCTTCTCGACCACTTCCTTGAAGGTGGGCAGGAGCCCCGCATGGTGCGCGGCGATACCCCGCAGGAGCCCGTCACGCCACGACCAGAAGCCGAGGACGCCGAGATCCGCAGGTGGAAGGTCCTTCGCCGCCTCGTCAATCGCCGCAGAGATCGCGGCCCGTTCGGGCGGCGTGGTGAGGTCCAGCCCCGCGTCGACGCACTGCTGGACGGCCGCGTCGCAGCCCATGCGGGAGAAGATGAAATCGATCGCTGGGAGGAGCCCCTGCCGCTCGAGCGACTGGATCATCTGCGGCCGGCTCGCGCGGGTCCCTGACATCTGGACCCCACCCTCCGAACTTCCG
>NZ_JBKZWT010000436.1:0-2430 GCF_047759905.1 Sinomonas sp. G460-2
CGAGAAGCGCCAGGCGCGCAAGGACCTCGGCCGCGTGGAGCGCCGGCTCGGGAAGCTCGCCGAGCAGGAGGCCGCCCTGCACGAGAAGATGGCACGGGCGGCCGAGGACTACGGCCGGCTCGCGGAGCTCAACGCCGAGCTCCAGGCGATCCTCGCCGAGAAGGAGGGGCTCGAGCTCGAGTGGCTCGAGGCCTCGGAAGTGCTCGAGTAGGCGGCGACGATCTGCGGCCCGACGAACGGCCCGATCTGCGCCCCGAGGCGAGGTCCAGGGCGAGGTCCAGGGCGAGGTCCAGGGCGAGGTCCAGCGGGGGGATGAGCGTTCACCAACGCGTCATCTCCGTGTCTCGAAGCCCCCGTAGGCTGAACCCGCTTGACACGGGACAGCAAGCTCTAGGGGACAACGATGCACAGTGATGATTTCGGGCGGTTGGTTCGCGGTGACGTGGTGAGCGTCGAGGGCCTGGAAGGACTCAACCTGAGCGGGATCGTCGAGGAGGTCGCTCCCGACGGGACCGTCTTCTGGCTCCGCGAGGACGGCGGGATGAGCCGGCGGATGGTGCACGTGACGGATGGTGCCGACGTGCGGCGCATCGACGGAATGCGGGCAGCCGGCTAGCCCGCGGGGTTCAGCGTCCTCGCTGGAAGTGTCCAGACTGCGGGGATAGCATCCTTGAGATGGGCGCAATCGTTGACGCAATTCTCGGGATGCCGCCGCTCGCGGCGTACCTCGTGGTGTTCGCGCTCGTGTTCGCGGAGGACGCGATCTTCGTGGGCTTCGTGATCCCGGGGGAGACGGCCGCCGTGCTCGGCGGGGTGGTCTCGAGCCAGGGCCACGCGAACATCTGGATCATGGTTCCCCTCGTGGTCTTCGCGGCGATCGCCGGCGACACCGTGGGCTACGAGATCGGCAAGCACCTAGGCCCCCGGCTCCTCGGCTTCCGGGTCTTCGACCGCCACCGCAAGCGGCTCGAGGACGCCCAGGCGTTCCTCCGGAAGCGCGGCGGATGGGCCGTGTTCCTGGGCCGGTTCGTGGCGTTCTTCCGCGCGATGATGCCCGCACTCGCCGGGGCCTCGCAGATGCACTACCCCCGATTTGTCTCGTTCAACGCGCTCGGCGGGGCCACGTGGGGAGTCGGCTTCACGCTTCTGGGCTTCGTTGCCGGCGCGTCGTACGACGTCGTGGCGAAGGCTGCGGGCCGGGACCTCGCCGCGATCGTCCTCGTGATCGCCGTGATCGGCGTCATCGTGTGGCGCGTGCGCAAGGGCCGCGCCGAGCGCCGCGAGGAGCGCTCGTACCGCGGCTCGCACCACGATGAGCCCGGACAGCCCTGAAATTCTCAAACACGCGCGGCGCCGTCCACGAGGGCCGGCTCCTTCTGGAGGCCCGTAAGCCCGTTCCAGGCGAGATTCACGAGGTGCGCCGCGACCGCGCGCTTGTCGGGGCTGCGGGCATCGAGCCACCACTGCCCGGTCATCGCGACCATTCCCACGAGCATCTGGGCGTACATGGCGCCGTCGCCCGCGCTGAAGCCGCGCGCGGCGAACTCGTCGGCAAGGATGTGCTCGACCCGGGCGGTGATGCGGGAGAGGATCGACGTCAGCGCGCCCGCCTGCTGGCCGGGAGGCGCGTCGCGGACCAGGATCCGGAAGCCCTCGCTGCGGTTCTCGATGTACGTCAGGAGAGCCATCGCGGCGCGCTCCACGAGCACGCGCGGCTTCGCGTCCTCCGCGAGGGATCCCGTGATGGCGCGCAGGAGGAGCTCGGACTCCTCCTCGACGACCACGCGGTACAGCCCCTCCTTCGAGCCGAAGTGCTCGTAGATGACAGGCTTCGTGACGCCCGCCGTCGAGGCGATCTCCTCGATCGTGGCGGCATCGGCGCCTTTCGCCGCGAAGAGTCCGCGACCCACGTCGATGAGCTGTCGGCGCCGCGCGGGGCCCGTCATGCGGATCCGCGGTGCGGCTCGGTCAGGGCTCGGTCGGCTCATTCGACCATCGTAAGCAGCCGAACATGGCAGAATAGACGATTGTGCCGCGAGCTGCGGCGGGGAGTTTCCCGCCGTCCGTTCGGGCACGGTCCGCCCTGGTGTAATGGCAGCACGCCGGCCTTTGGAGCCGTGCAGTCTAGGTTCGAATCCTAGGGGCGGAACGAGCGCACGGCGGCCCCGGCTCGCGTGGGGTCCGCCCCGCGTGGATAGAATGGCCGACGTCGGTGTCCAATCCCGCTTGGCAAGCTGAACTGGATCATTGGGCAGCGCGGACCATCGGGACACGACGAGCAGGAGAACCAGCGACAGTGAATGCGGAGATCCCCGGACACAGCACTGAAGCCGACCGCCCGGAGTCCCCGCAGCCGGCGCCCCGGGTCGCTGGGGGACCGGCCGCCGTCGTCGTCCTCGCCGCAGGCGCGGGGACCCGCATGAAGTCCCG
>NZ_JBKZWT010000437.1:0-2412 GCF_047759905.1 Sinomonas sp. G460-2
GTTAGGGTACCGGTAGCCAAGGCCGTTGAGGCCGCCTGGTCAGGTGTGGCCGCCTGGCCAGTGGAACGTCAGAAGTCCCCTGACGTAGGCGGCCTGGCCGATGTGCTGCGTCGCGTCGTTGAGGATGCTCACGAGCCGGACGGCAACCGTGACAGGTGGGTCCCAGCGGAAGTCGACGATTGCTCCGAAGTCGCCTGGGGCGAGACCCCGCACGATTTCGAGGGCGCGACCGTGGACCGCCGCGTGGTAGTCGGACAGCAGGGCGGGGTCGATCCGCGGGAAGGCCGCCACCTGTTCGGCGGTGTGCCCGTAGCCCGTGCTGCCCTCGGCGTACGGCGTGCCCAAGCGGGGCTGCCACTCGGGCCACAGCTGGCCCGGCGGCACGACGCGTTCTCTCCGTCGAGGCGCTTCGCCTCCGCCGAGCACGTGGGCCACGGCGGCGAAGTGGTCGTCGGTGATCCGCGATAGATGCCACACGAGCCACCCGACCGAGTTCGCTGCGGGGGAGGGCTGACGGACCAGCTGGTCCGGCGAGAGCCCGAGCAGAGCGTGCTCAACGCCCTCCCGGACCCGGCCGAAGCCGTCTTCGAGGATGCTGATGGCCCACTTCGTTTCGGGTTCCATGCGGCCCACCCTAGTCCGGCAAGGCGACGGCGTCCCTTCCTGCCCACTTAGCGCGCCCCCAGAGATCGTGGGCGGGATGTGATCGGCGCGTTCGGGCGGTTCCCGCTGACGGCCGCCCGGTCCATGAGTCCCAAACTGGGCACGAAGGGACGTGAAACCTATGCAGCGGTCATCTCGAGGAGGGCCTGGACCTCGGACACGATTCGTCCAGGATCGTTCCAGACCACTTCCGGCGGGTACCGGAGGGTGGGGAGACCCCGCAGGATCGCCGCGTTGTGCCTCCTACGATCCTCGGCGAACTGCTCTCTCGTTCGGTGATACGCGTGCCCATCGATCTCAACGATGACGCGGCCTTCGATCAGAAAGTCCACGCGTCCAACGCCGGGGATCCGTGCCTGTGCCTCGACCGCCCATCCTTGGGCTTGAAACAGTAGCCTCGCCTCGACTTCCGGCTGGGACTCGGCGGTGAGGTCAACGCGGGCGAGTGCATCACGGGCTCGCGCGCTCCGGCATCCGCGGAGGCACGCTCTCAGCATGTCCGCATCGATCCGGCCCGACCGGAGTGCCGACTCGGCGACGCTGACCGCCTGCGGCACGTCGAGGCACCCCAACGCGTGGAGGACGGTGTCCTCGATGGACGCGACGGGGAGGAGGCCGTGCGGAGGGAATCGCCGCGTTCGATGCGAGACGAACGCCGCCGACCTGCTGTGCGCACAGGCCAGATGACGCCGCGCGGGCCTGGCCCGGATCCACAGGCCGTAGAACTCGGCCGCCGATCCGCAGGTAAGCAGCCCATTGTGCAGGAGGGCGAACAGGAAGTCAGGATTGCAGCCCGAGAGGGCGATGATGCCTCGGGTGGGCCTTTTGAAATCGAAGGCGATGGCGGCGATGTCTCGCTTCGTGTAGCCGGCCTCGATGAGGGTCCTCGTCCGTGCGACACCGCCGAGTGACGTGATGTATGCATGCAGGTCCATGAGCCCATCGCAGCGGTTCGCCCAGAGCGAGGGCAGGCCCTCCTACGGCCATGTGGATGGAACGAACGCTTCGAGTGCTGTGGAGGGCTAACGCCGCCAGGAGGCGTGTCCGCTCCTGCCCACCTTGACCTCCGAAAGACGCCTTCCGGTGCCCCGAAACCGGCCCAATCCGCTGCGCCGCCGCTCAGACTGGACAGGAGCGGACGGGACCGCCGCGCCCGGACCGGCTCGCGTCAGCGCGGACGATACAGTAGGCCTCATGGCAATCATCGGCATCGGCGTGGACGTGGTGGACATCGACCGGTTCGAGCGTCAGCTCGAGCGCACCCCGGGGCTCAGAGATCGCCTTTTCGTTCCCGCCGAGCGTGAGCTCAACGCCCGCTCGCTCGCGGCCCGCTTCGCCGCCAAGGAAGCCGTCGCGAAGGTCCTCGGCGCGCCGGCCGGCATGAACTGGCAGGACTGCTGGATCGGCCTCGACGCCTCAGGCCCCACCGTCCAGATCACGGGCACCGTGCTCGCCGTCGCGGAGAGCCTCGGCGTCCGCAAGTGGCACCTCAGCATGTCGCACGACGGCGGCATCGCCACCGCGATGGTCGTCGCCGAGAGCTGACGGGCCGGCACCGCACGCGCCGATGATCACCGCGCTGACCGGGACGCAAGTCCGCGAGGCGGAGCGCCCGCTGCTCGAGAGGGGGCGTGGCCCCGAACTCATGGCGCGAGCCGCGCACGGGCTCTATCGCGTGCTCGTCGCGGAGCTGCTCCGCACGAGGGGCCGGCTGTACGGCGCGCGGGCGGCCGCCGTCGTCGGCAAGGG
>NZ_JBKZWT010000438.1:0-2410 GCF_047759905.1 Sinomonas sp. G460-2
GCCGAGAATGCCGCGCCGAGCGGCGTCCACGCGAGCACGCTAGCGAGGGAGCGCAGCGCGGCGGCGTTCATCTCGATCCCCCGCGCGGTCAGGGCGATGATGGGCCCGAGCAGCACGAGCGGGATCATGAGCAGGATGCGGCTCGCCTCGCGGAACCGGCGGTTGGAGGCGAGGTCCGTCACCGCGCTCGCGACGAGTCGGCTCGCGACGACGCACAGCGCGAGGGCGAGCAGCGCGCCGAGGACCGAGGCGGCGAACGCGCCGACTCCACGCGACCACGTCACGGTCGTCGCAGCCAAGGCGATCGTGGTGCAGATCCCGGGAACCCCGATGAGCCCCGCGACGGCCTGCCCCGCGAGCAGGCGCGGGAGCGGGATGGGGAACGGTGCAAAGCGTGCCGGATCCAGCGTGAGGTCGACCCCGGAGATGAGGATCGGGGTGAGCGCCCACCCGACGATGAGGGCGGACCCGCCCAAGACCACAACCGTCTCGGCGATGTCCGAACCGACGAGTCGCAGGGCGATGAGCCCAGTCACCGCGAGAACGAGGATGCCGAGGCCATAGAGCGCCGCAACGATGAGGCCCACGAGCTGCCCGACGCTCCGGCGCAGCCCGTTGCGCAGGAGCACGAGCTTGAGCGTGATCAGGTGTGCAACCACGAGAGTCCCTCCGTGGGGCCGTGGCCGCCGACGAGTTCCACGAAGCGGTCCTCGAGGGTCGAGCCTGCGCGCACCTCGTCGACCGTGCCAGCCGCGAGGATGCGCCCCTGGGCGACGACGGCGACGTGGTCGCACATGCGCTGGACGAGGTCCATGACGTGGCTCGAGACGATGACGGTGCCGCCCGAGCGGACGTAGTCGGTGAGGATGCTGCGGATGTTTGCGGCGGAGATGGGGTCCACCGACTCGAAGGGCTCATCGAGGACGAGCAGACGCGGCGCGTGGACGAGTGACGCCGCGAGCGCGATCTTCTTGGTCATGCCGGCCGAATAGTCGACGACGAGCGTCCGGGCGTCGCCCGCGAGATCGAACGCCTGGAGCAGATCCGCGGTCCTCTGCGCGACCGTGCGGCGGTCGAGGCCATGCAGGAGTCCCGCGTACGTGATGAGCTGCTCGCCGCTGAGCCGGTCGAAGAGCCGGACCCCATCGGGCAGGACGCCCATGAGCCGCTTGGCTGCGAGCGGATCGCGCCACACGTCGACGCCCAGCACGATCGCGGTGCCCGCATCAGGACGGAGGAGCCCTGTGGCCATGGACAGCGTGGTCGTCTTGCCGGCACCGTTCGGACCGACGAGTCCGTAGAAGGAGCCGGCAGGCACATCGAGGCTGATCCCGGCCACGGCTGGCTTCCCGCCGAAGGACTTGACGAGCCCGCGCAGCGAGAGGGCCGGTCCGAGAGGGGCCACGTCGCGGCTGGGCGCCGAGAATGAGGGCACGGTCATGACCTCACGCTAGCAATTGCTGAGGGCTGCGCGAATCAGCCGAACGGACGACGCCCCCCGGATGATCTCCGGCCCGCCGAAGGCCCGCCGAAGGCCCGCCGAAGGCCCGCCGAGAACCAGGGCTGGCTGTGGAGGATGAATTAGAACAGCGCGCGGGCGAGCTGCTGGCGTGCCGCGCTCACGCGCGGATCGGCCGGGCCCACGACCTCGAAAAGCTCGAGCAGGCGCACGCGCGCTGCCTCGCGCTCAGGCCCGAAGTTCCGGCTGATATAGCCCACGAGTCGCGCGAACGCGTCCTCGACGTGGCCTCCGGCCGCGTCCAGGTCCGCGACGACGAGTTGCGGCTCGAGCTCGTCCGGAGTCTGGGCCGCCAGCTCGCGGGCGCCATCCGCCTCGGCCTGGCCCAGGCCTTGGGTCCGAACCATGAGGTGCACCTGGGCGAGGGCGGCTTTGGCATCGTGATCCGCCGGGTTCTCGGCGAGCGCCTTCGTGAGCGCCGCGTCCGCGGCACCGAGGTCGCCGCGCTCGAGCGCGTCGAAGGCCTCCTGGTGGAGCGGCGGAAGGGGCGGCTCGGAAGCGGGGGCCGCGGGGGCGCCGTCGGCCGTTCCGGTGACGCCGTTGGCCTCGGCGACCCGCAGCAGCTCGTCGAAGAGCTGGCGCGTCTGCGCGGTCGCGGCAGCGCCCTGGAAAAGTGGGATCGGCTGGCCCTTGAGGAACGCGATGACCGTGGGCACGGCCTGGATCGCAAGCGCCTGGGCGAGCTGCGGGAACGCCTCGATGTCCGCGGTCGCGTACGCGAGGCGGCCGCCGTACGCAGCGACCTCCGGCCCGAGCTCGTCGCGGACGCGCTGCGACTCGGGCGAGTACTGCGCCCAGAGAGCGACGACGACCGGAACCTGGGAGGAGAGCTGGACGAGCTCGGGGAAGCTCGCCTCGTCCACCTCGATGGCTCCGGCGGCGGCGCCCGCC
>NZ_JBKZWT010000439.1:0-2409 GCF_047759905.1 Sinomonas sp. G460-2
GGTGGACATTTGATGACTCCGTTGTCTGGGTGGGGTGAAAAGGGGAGCGGATGGTTAGCGAACGGCGGCCAAGAGCGCGGGCTCTGGGAGGGGAGAACCTGGCTTGCGTCCCCGGAGCCCGAGCCACCGCTCGCGGAGTGCGAAGGCGGCAGCCTTGGGCTTGCGGTCTCGGGTGAAGACGCCCTTCTTGTTGCCGTCCACGCGGTGGATTGCGGGGCCGGTGCCGAAGTCGGCGAAGTTCCATACGTGCTCGCCGACGAATGAGGGGATGCGGTCGAAGACCCGGTGGTTCATGGCCAGGTAGTCGGCCTGGAACTCCTCGGTCCACGGGGTGCTTGTGAGGGAGTGGAGGCCGGCGACGGTGTCCGCGCCGTACTCGCTCATCATGATCGGCTTGCCGTATTTCGCGGCCCAGCCGCGCAGGTCGGCCTCGAGGAGTGTTTCTGCCGTGTCGAGGTCCCCGGTCGCGACGTACCAGCCGTAATAGCGGTTGAGCGAGATGACGTCGACGAGGTCGGCGGTGCGGTCGTTCTCGCACGTCGCGAAGATGACGGTCGTCATCGTCACCGGCCGCGTCGGGTCCAGCTCTCGCGTGAGGTCGATGAGCGGCTCGAAGTACTCCCGCGCACCGTCCTCGTTGGACGACGGCTCGTTGGCCACGCACCACATGACGACGCTCGGGTGGTTCTTGTCCCGGTCGATGAGCTCGCGCAGGTGCTGCGCGTGGGCGGCCTGGGTCTGGCCGTTGATGGTCTCGGGAGAGAAGGTGGGCCTCGGCGGCACGCCGGTCAGCCCGCCTTCGATCGCGAGGTTGAGCCCCACGGCAGCCGTCTCGTCGATGACGACGATGCCGTGCCGGTCCGCGTATTCGAGAACTTCTTCGGCGTACGGGTAGTGGGAGGTCCGGAACGAGTTCGCGCCGGTCCAGTCGAGCAACCGGAAGTCGTGAACGAGGTAGGCGTTGTCGTGCCCCTTGCCCCTGACCGCGGAGTCCTCGTGCTTGCCGAAGCCGGTGAAGTAGAACGGTTCGCCATTGATGAGGAACTGGTCCCCTCGGACGGCGACGGTGCGGATTCCGACGGGGAGTTCGTAGGTGTCCACGGTGTGCCATCCGTCGTGGATCTCGATCTCGAGGCGGTACAGATACGCCGCCCCGGGCCTCCAGAGGACCGCGTCCTGGACCCGGAGGGTGCCCTCGTGGCCCTCCGAGGAGGCGACGATGTTTCCCTTCTCGTCGAGGAGCCGGACGCTTGTGGGCGCCGGCTCGCTCGTCGCGAGCCGATAGGCCACGAGCCCCGTGGACCCGTCGATGTCGGTCGTCACCGTCACGTCGGTGAGGTGGGTCGGAGGCGTGCTGTAGAGCCGCACGGAGCGGGCGAGGCCTGCGTAGTTGTAGAAGTCGTGGAAGTAGCTCTGCCGTTCCTTCCCGTCGGGGCCGACGGTCAGCTTCCCCGGGGGGATGGTGACATTCGTTAGCCGGTTGTCCACGGACACAGTCAGCCGGAACTCCGTCCCGGGGGCGGCGACCTCGGTGAGGTCCGCCTCGAACGGCGTGTACCCGCCGTCGTGCGTTGCCACCAAGGTGTCGTTGACGTAGACGGACGCCGCATGGGTAGCGGCGTCGAATCGGAGCACGATCCGTTCGCCGTACCAGCCGCGGGGGACCCGGACGGTGCGCTGGTACCAGACGAGGCCCACGTGGTCGTGGATCTCCTGATCGGCGAAGAGGTCGTTGTAGCTCGCTGGAACGGCGGCCTCGAGCCGCGTTTCGAGTCGTGACTTCCAAGGCTCGGGGCCGAGTGCGGTGTCGAGTGCGAAAAGCCACAGCCCGTCCAGGCTGACGAGTTCGCGCGTGGCTGTTGCGAGGGGCTTCAGCATCGAGGGTCTCCTTCGGGGTGGCTAACGTGCGACGGCGGTGAGCGCGCCCGAGCGGGCGACGGCGCCGAGCCAGGCGAGGCTCGGCTTGGGCGTGCGGACGAAGGTCGCGCGGTCGACGGCGACGAGGCCGAACGTGGGTTCCCAGTGGCCCCACTCGTAGTTGTCCAGGAGGCTCCAATGCAGGTAGCCGCGGACGTCGATGCCGCCGTCGATCGCCTCGGAGACGTGGCGCAGGGCCTCGCCGGTGTACGCGATCCGGCGCTCGTCGTCCGCCGTTGCGATCCCGTTCTCGGTGATGAGGATCGGGACCCCTCCGGTGATCTCGGCCGTGTGCCGCAGGGCTATGCCGATCGCGTCGGGGCGGTAGGCCGTGCCGACCAAGGTGTTGTCCGGGCTTGGGGGGTGCGGCTCGATGCCGGCTTCGTTCACCCACTGGCTGGAGTAAGACTGGACGCCGACGAAGTCGTCCCCGGCCGAGCCTTCGAGGTAGAGGTCCTCCCAGATGTATTCGAGCTCGTGCTTCTTCTCCTC